>NZ_JBEHFT010000004.1:0-122017 GCF_040225455.1 Corynebacterium sp. KPL2838
AAGGAACGCAGACAAACATAACCTGCCCCGGCACAGGGGCAGAGTTACGAATCCTGGGTAACCTCAAGCGGAACTGCTAACAACGTAATGGGAGGCCTATACGTAACCGAAGACACCCTCCAAATGAATTCACAGCTTTGAAAACTCTTTGGCTGACGATTTATAACATCGAAGACAGGTGCGCCACTCAGTAGAGGGGAAGGTAATTTGCAATCGAATGGGGCCGCTATATAGGAGGGGACAAAGGTCGCAGGGCGAAAAGCTACTAATCAACTAGCTCTAGACTGCTCGGACCCTTTGCGAATTACATACAAACCATGCTGCGCACACAAACATGGAGAACTATCCTAGCCTCCGACACATCCACTTTCTAGCGCCAGAGTGAGCACTGAATCCTGAAAACAGAACACGTAACAGCAAGCATTGAAAATAACTCAAAAACCAAGGATGAGATCTGTGACTTTTTAATATCACGGAAGATCCTTTACAAATTACAGATTGTAGGGTATTCTAAGCCTGCGTTCACTAAAATTCAAACCTTAAGGAGTTCCAGATGAAGCGTAAGGTCAGTCTCGGAATCGCAGCAGCTGCGTTAGCTATGACTGCCGTTACTCCCGCAGCATTTGCGCAGGAAACTACTACTTTCGACAACGGAATTGTTAATTCCGAATTTTCTTTGGACAAAAAAGAATCCACTAAAAAAGACCCCAAGGAGCAGGCCGAGCTTACCGGCAAGCACTTGGATAACGCAAAGAAAGGCGTAGAGACGGCGAAGGGCATCGTCGACACCCTCAATGGACTGGGTGGTCTGTTCGGGCTTAATGGCGGTAAGTAATACCCCTCCAGCCCCCAGGCATTCGCACGATTGCACTGTGAACCCGAACCGTAATGATGGATGTGTTAATCCGCGATTGCCGGGTCTTGAAGGTCTAATCCTTATTTCGCACTAGGGTTAGACCTTTAGCCTTTTCCGTATCCTTCGTTGTTGTAACAGGCGACAAACTCATAGAGTTCGTAAGTGTGCCTTTTTGACGATGGTAAAGGGGTCCCGTAGTGATTCTCCGCCTTGAATTTGGCGAAAAATTCCCCTACTTCGGCGTTGGTGTGACTGTTGGATTTCGAGAAATGCAACATCGATCTTTTGGGGTCTTTGACGAAATGTAGCCAATAGACCATAAATATCAAAAAAGGGATGGCGTGCCAGCAAATCGTGGACACGTAGTGGAGCTACCTAGTGGTTAGGCAGCGATTTTTCTTCGTTTCTGGTTTGGGTGATGTGGTTCTCGAAATCGACAGAGCTGACCATCCCGAGGTCTTCAGTGTCGGCGCCGACGGTTGTAGACCACTTCAATCCAGTAAGCAACGGCCTTGCGGGCGGCATCATGGGTTGGCCAGCGCTTCCGGTCGTAAAACTCGTTCTTAAGCGTCGACCAGAACGACTCAGCCATCGCGTTATCGAAACACACCCCGGTACGCCCCACCGTCTGAGCAACACCTAGGTTGCGGCACACCTCCCAGAGTTGTTCGCTGGTACATTGCGTTCCGCGGTCAGCGTGAAACACGAGACCATCAGCAACGTCACCGCGCAGCGCATGTGCTCTTCGCAGTGCTCCTTTGACTAGGCGCGTATCTTGGGCGCTATTCATAGCCTAGCCCAGCACACGACGGGAGTGGCCGTCTCGGATCACGCACAAGTACAACCATCCTTCACTGGTGCGCAGGTAGATAAATATCTGACATCCGCACCCGGTTGAGCTCGCCGGTATCAAACATGCGCTTGACCAGGTCAGGAAGCGTGGACTTGCGCTTGGCTTGGATCGTTGTCACTGGAACGAAAGCACGCGGTGAAATTCCTTCAATTCCCATCATGCGCATCCGCTTAGCCACAGTCTTGCGGTTAAGAACAATCTGGTAGCGCTCACCTAGTTCTGCGGTGATTCGCGGGGCACCGTAGACCTCGTTGGAGTCTTTCCAGATCTGATGAATCTTGCGATCAACATCATCGTAAAATGCTGCACGATCATCCTTACCGGATAAGCGTTGCTGCTGCATATGGGCCCATTTGTAGTATCCAGACCGAGATACCTTCAAAAGGCGTGCCATGCGCTTGATACTGAAATTCGCCTTGCTCTGGCTGCATTAATTCGAACTTTTCTGATCGCGTTGCTTTGCGGCGAAGAAGGCTGTCGCTTTTGACAAAAACTCGTTATCCATCTTGGCTTCTGCTAATTCACGGCGCAGACGAGCATTTTCAGCGCGAAGATCGGCCTCGCTTAGCCCATCAGAGGATCCTCGGCGTTCGCGCTCATTTTTCACCCACCGACCTAAAAGGCCTGGTCCGACACCAATTTCTTTCGCTACATGAGCAATCGGGCGTTCTGACTCGATTACTAGGTTTGCGGCTTCACGCCGGTACTCCGGCGTGTATTTCTGGCGTTGTTGACTCACAATGAACATCCTCTCTTACGGACACAAGATCCGCACTAATCGGGTGTCCACCAAACGAGGGTAACCTCATTTTAGGAACTGGTTCTGGGGTGTTTCCTGCACGGCGGGTCTGCTTGACTCCCTTGCCGGGGCTGTGTGCCATTAAGCTTTCGATTTCTCGGTGGGCTACAGTCTGACTCGCGGGGTACATTAACATGTTTCCGCCTCGATACAGTCTTCCACGAGACGGACCACACGATCCTTCGCATCTTGGCATATTCCAGGAGCGTGTCAAGTTGTTTGTGTGTGGGGCTAGGTTTATAGGTATTTGTCGAAGCGCTCGGGAAAGGCCACGGCCATCTGGTTGATGGCTTGTTTCCAGCCGGAAACTCGGGCTCCTTCCACGAGCCTGCTGGCGGTAGCCGAGGCTCGTTTGCCTTGCTTTGCTCTCTTTGCGGCTCGTTTGTCTTCAATATTGCAGATCATCAGCCACAGCGTCTTGAGCGCGGATTCATCGTTGGTGAACTGCACCCTGTTGCGGGTGGCTTTACGCAGCTGGTTGTTAAACGACTCAATGGAATTCGTCGTATAGATGACCTTCCTTGCTGCTGGTGGGAACTGCAAAAATGGCACGAATCTATCCCATGCGTCCTGCCAGACCTTGACCGACTGAGGATACTTCACACCCAGTTCAGACTCGGAAAATTCCTTCAACGCTGCTTCTGCCGTGGATTCATCAGTAGCTGTATAAACCTTCTTCAACGCGGCTGATACGCCCCGGCGATCCCCGTAAGACACCCATCGGTTTGCGGCACGTATCAGGTGCACGATGCAGGTTTGTACCATAGAGTTCGGCCAGGTTGCCTCTACTGCTTCTGGTAGGCCTTTCAGCCCGTCACAGCAGACAATAAAGACGTCTTTGACCCCGCGGTTAGATAAGTTGGCGCACACGTGTGCCCAAAAGGAAGCGCCTTCTTCTTTGGCAATCCACAATCCCAGGATGTGTTTAATACCATCAAGGTCTACCCCGATTGCCATGTACGCGGACTTGTTGACTACTCGGCCGCCGTCGCGGACTTTAATGCGCAACGCATCCAGGAATATCACGGGGTAGAATTCATCTCACTGGCGGTTGTGCCAGACCATGACCTCATCGCCGACGGCATCAGTTACTGCAGAGATTGTTTCATGGGAGATATCTACCCGCATCGCAGTTGCCATATGGTGCTGGATATCGCGGATGGTCATTCCGCCGGCATATAAGCTGACAATCATATCGTCGACATCTGTTAGCCGCCTGGAGCCTTTAGGAACCATGGTTGGGATAAACGTCCCGGCCCGGTCTCGTGGAACATCAATGTTTACTGGCCCGTAGTTAGAATCCACGGTTTTCGGGTAGGTGCCGTTGCGGTGATTGTCTGTTCCAGCAGTAGCTTTAGCTGCTCTATCGCCAGACTCGTAGCCTAGGTGGGCATCCATTTCAGCATTCAAACCCCGGGTAATTGAGGCTTGCAACATGCCCCGAACTAGGTCGTTGGCATCCGTGGTGGACGTGCCTAGCTCATCAATCAGTTTCGCGATTTCAGGGTTAGCAAGCAGCTTCTTTTCAATCGCATCAATCTTGGCCTTATCGGCCGGATCTCGTCTCGCCATAGTAGTCATTCTGGTTCATCTCCTCATGCGGGTTAGGTTCCCACACACAAACCATCAGACACTCTCTATTCCGATTTTCCCATCTACTCAAACCGAGCAAATCTGGACACTTCAGCCAGGAAGTCTTCCGGTGGAGCATGCGCTATAACACGTGCCGGCGGCACTCCTGGTGCAATCCTGTGGCTCCTAGTGTCCTTGAAGCCGAGACTTCAGCTACACTGACGAAGGCAGCACAGCTAACCCTCAGTGTGTCCACTTTCCGAGGGCAGGCACGAGGATCAAGGCAAACGTCTAAGAATAATAGTCAAATTACCTCACACTTCGTTTTCTTTATTTAGTGGCTATAGCTGGGAAAAGTTGCCGCGCTGAAAGTCTACATTCGGGTTACACTAAGTGCATGGCTGATATTAAAGACGACGACCTTCCTGAGATTGACCTTGCAAAAACCGACGGCTTCGTCGTTGATGGAACGGATGAGGATGATCCGTCGCTGATCATGCCGGATGGCTCTCCGGTGCAGACGTGGCGCGAGAATTACCCTTATGGAGAGCGTATGACTCGCAACGAATACGAGTCTATTAAGCGCGCACTGCAAATTGAGCTATTGAAGTGGCAGAACTGGACTAAGGAAACTGGCCAGCGCCACATCATTTTATTTGAGGGTCGCGATGCTGCCGGTAAAGGCGGAACCATCAAGCGCTTTAATGAGCACTTGAATCCGCGTGGTGCGCGCACCGTTGCATTGGAAAAGCCATCCCCGCGTGAGTCCACCTCTTGGTATTTCCAGCGTTATATCGAGCACTTCCCGGCTGCCGGCGAAATCGTCTTCTTTGACCGCTCGTGGTACAACCGCTCCGGTGTCGAGCGGGTGATGGGCTTTTGTACCGAGTCCCAGCACGCGGAGTTCCTGCGCGAGGTGCCCATGCTAGAAAATATGATCCTAGGATCGGGTATTTCGCTGACTAAGCTGTGGTTCTCTGTTACCCGGAAGGAACAGCGCACTCGCTTTGCTATCCGCCAGATCGACCCGGTGCGCCAGTGGAAGCTTTCACCGATGGACCTGGCTTCTCTGGATAAGTGGGATGACTACACCCGCGCGAAGGAAGAGCAGTTCCGTTATACGGATACTGAGGAATCACCGTGGATTACCATCAAGTCCAATGACAAGAAGCGAGCTCGCGTTAACGCGATGCGGTATGTCTTGTCCAAGTTTGAATACACCAACAAAGATTATGACGTGGTGGGTGAGCCTGACGGGAACATTGTCAAGCGCGGCCGCGACCAGATTGGTGATTAGTAGCGTTAATCTCAAGCGCCGTTGAGCGGGAAGATCGAGGAGATCGGTCTCCCCGCTTTGCTATGTCTAAGGCTTCTGAGGTGGCTCAACCATCTTTATGGCGGCAGCGTGAGGGTGGCTGATAGCTCTCACAGCTATTTCCTAAACAGTTGGCAGCCATAAATAAAAAATACTTGAATTACGTTCCTCAGCAAACTATTATCAAGGTGACCTAAAAGTCATCCTATCTATATGCGTGACACAAATCACTGTAAGGAGTACGTACATGATAAGGAAGAAACTGTGCATTCTGGCTACCGCAACCGCTGTATCCATGGCACCCATCGCAGTATCGGGAACGCTTACCGCTACCGCCTTTGCAGGCGGCGGCCAGCCGGTAGCAGAGGCTGCCGCAGATAAGACCGACGTGCTCGGTCGCTCCACCGTTTCTGATAAGCAGATCGCCGATGAAGACGGCTACTTCGATAGCCACGACGGCGAGGGCGTGAAGATTTACTACCGCAAGCAGCTGGTAGAAAACCCACGCGGCAACGTTGTGCTGGCACACGGCGTTTCTGAGCACTCTGGCCGCTATGACTACGTGGCCAAGCGCCTGTTGGACGCTGGCTTCAACGTTTACCGCCTGGACCACCGTGGACACGGTAAGTCTGCCTCCGGCAGCACGCCGCTGGGACACATCGATAACTTCCAGTACATCCTCAATGACTTCGACCGCGTCGTCGACATGGCCAAGGGTGAGCACCCCGATGTAAAGACTTTCCTTCTGGGCCACTCCATGGGCGCGCTGACCGTCCAGGCATACGGCATTCGTGAGCCTGGCAAGGTGGACGGCATCATCACCAATGGTGGTGGTGCACCGTTGAACCTGTCCGGTAAGAAGGCAACGGGCGAGACCATCACGCCGGACGAGATCTCTGAGGTGCAAAAGCAGCTCGACCCCACCCTGTTCGAGCGCCTGCCGTTGGCGGATATCACCAGCTTCAACGCTAACTACGTGCAGAACCTGATTCCCCACCGCACCTACATTGGTGCGCAGTCGCCGGAGTTCACCAAGAAGATCATGCTGTCCAACCCGTTCACGGAGGGCATTTCCACCAGCCAGGCCGTGAAGGATGAGTACGCTACGAGCCCGCTCATCGCGCAAAAGACCAGCGCTGGTACCGCGCTGCAGCTGGGTGCTATTGCTACCTACGATGCTGTGAACGCGGACCTGTTTAGCGCGCCGACGCTTATCATGCACGGGACCAAGGACGGCATCGTTCCGCCGTACTTCTCCCAGGACTGGTACAACTCCATTACCTCTGATGACGTGGAATACGTCAACTGGGAGGGCCAGAAGCACGAGGTCTTCAACGAGCCAGCCGCTGACCAAGCTCTCGACAAGGTGGTGGACTGGCTGGGTCGCCACGTGTAGAAGATAGCGTGTCTCGGGTTCAATAGGCTCGGCACACAATGACCTGCTTTCCCTGCCGTTGGGTTGGTACTTAGGCTTTAGCGGCCTGGGGAAGGTGGGTCATTTATGATTTGTTTGAATTATTTAGACCTGCGTAGAAGGTGTCCAACTCGGTGAGAATTGCTGTTGTGGTCAGGTTTTCCGTGAGGTAAGAGGCTAAATCACGGTCCAACATCGCTGCTACATCGTGGCAGGCCTCGTGGCATTCTCTAGGCCGTAATCGAGTATCTGTGCCCGTGACAGGGATGCCGCGAAGGACTACAGACTCGTGATGCGCAACCCTATTTCTAATTTTCTTTATCTCGAGGATTTTGGAATGAACCCACTTACGGGTCAGACCGTGAGTGGAATATTCTGGATCTTTCTTCCGAGCTACTGAATTCGCACCTGGGAAGACAGAAATTAAAGCTTGCCGGGACCAAATTCTGTCGTGATCAGCATTGTTAAAAGGGGCTGGTAAGCCCGTGGAGCCTCCTTTATCGAGGATATTTGTCCAAGTTCTAAACATGGAAGCAGCAATGACCCTTCCTCCCAGCCTTCTGCTTCGTTCGGTATTCTTGGTGAAGTCTTTTGGCAGGCTATTCTATGCTTCTGTGATATTGTCTCGAACCCGTTTATCGAACCCCATCTCGAGCTTGCAATACCAATCATCTCCGTATTCGGTGCTGAGATATCCAGAAACTGAGTTACGTAATGCTACTTCGATGAAGGCTATCTCGTGAAAAAGGGAAGCACTAAGGTGGCGATCGAGTTCGTAAAGCTCAAAAGCCTTATCCGTGGATCCACCAGTTTTTGTTAAGTAGGGCTCCAACCTGTTTTCTGATAACCACTCTTTTTTAATCCGTTTACTACTCATGGCTACCAACTTAAGGGCTCTTTAAAAATATTTTTGATTGAGGCGGCACGTCCGATTATACTCGGTATAGTATTCCCCTCCTCGTGGTGGTCAACCGTTCAGCGGCTTGGCTGAGGAGGGGTCTTTTTCTTACAGAACCCCGGCTTTAGATTGACCTTGTGGTGGTCGGTCTAAAGCCGGGGTTTGGTGTTTGCGTAGGTTATCCCCACGGCTCGATGGGGTTGCCCTGCCAGGTGGCGTTGGCTGGGACGCGGTCACCGCGCATGACCAGCGAGCCGGGGCCGACGGTGCTGGATTCGCCAATGAGCGAGGCGGGCAGCGCCACCGAATGAGAGGCGAGCGTGGAGCCGGCCTCGATGGTGACGGTATCCAGGCTCATCACGCGGTCCTGGAATAGGTGGGTCTGCACCACGGTACCGGGCCCCACGGAGGCGCCGACGCCGACGTGGCAGAGATCGGTTTCTGGGAACCAGTAGGAATCGATCCAGGCGCCCTTGCCGATGTCCACTCCCAGCCCCCGCAGGCCCAGGTTGATCTCTCCTGTGCCGTAGGTGTGCTGGAAGAACCACGGGGCGGCGACGACCTCCACGAAGGTATCTTGTAGCTCATTGAGCCACACGAATACGCTCCACAGCGGGTGGTCGGCCGCGCTATGCCTGCCCACGCAGATCCACTTCACGGCGATGGTCACGGCCATGGCGATGGCGCCCATCGCCATGAGCACGAGGCCGGAAAGGGCCCAGGTGGTGAGGAAGCCGACATCGGCAAGCAGGTAATACAGCGTCCCCAGGGTGGCGGCGAGCAGCATGGCCGAGAACATCGGCGCGAGCAGGCGCATGGTTTCCACGATGCCGCGGGCGGCCTTGAGCTTGAACCCCGGGTTATAGGTCAGGGCCTCGGCGGACTCAGCGGGGGCATCGATCTGCGCGGTAACGCGCCGCATGCGCTCTGGCGGGGACCCCCACCAGTTGGCGCCGGACTTGGTCTTCTTCGGCGTGGAGGACAGCACCGCGACCAGCGAGTTCTTGGAAAGCTTGCGCCCAGGTGCGGTAATTCCGGAGTTGCCCACGAAGGAGCGCTTGCCCACCTTGGCCTCGCCGGAGTGAATCCAGCCGCCGCCGAGCTCATAGCCGCCGATCATGGTGTCATCGGCAAGGAACGCGCCGTCTTTGACATCCGTGAGCGCGGGGATCATCACGGCGGTGGAAATCTCCACGTCCTTGCCAATGCGCGCGCCCAAAGCGCGCAGCCATCGCGGGGTCAGCTGCGAGGCGTAGAGCGGGAAGAGCTGCGTGCGGGCCTCATCCATGAGGCGCTCGATGGCCCACAGGCGCCAGCCGGCGGCAGAGCGCACCGGATTCACGCCGGGTGAGATGCCGATGGACAGGATGCGCACGCCCAGCCAGGTCTGAAGCATGTAGGTGGCAAAGGCCGCAAGTGCCGCAAGGGGAGCGAAGAACACCGCGCCGATAAAGCGGTTCCCGTCCGTGGAATGCACCAGTGCTAAATCCACGATGGCGCCGACAAGCACCGCGATGAGTGGCTGCGCGGCCAGGAAGAGCGAGGTTGCACCGTAAAGCGCCACCCACCAGGGGCGGCGCTTTGGTGGCTTGGAGGGGAAGCGGTGCTTGGAGCGGCCCACCTTCTTGGCGGGTGAGCCGGACCAGCGCTGGCCGTCCTTGATTTTCTTGCGGCCGGTGACGGTGGACCCCGCCTCCACGTGGGCGTACTTGCCCACCACGGTGCCAGGCAGCAGGGTAGAGCGCGCACCCACGCGGGCGCCTTCCTTGATGTCGATGGCGCCGACGTGGAGGACGTCGCCGTCGAGCCAGTAGCCGGTGAGATCGACCTCCGGTTCCACCGCGGCGTGCTTGCCCAGGGTGAGCAGGCCCGTCACCGGTGGCAGCGAGTGCAGGTCTACGCCGCGCTTCATCTTCACGCCCAGGGCCCGGGCGTAGTTATTGACCCAGGTGGCACCGGCAATAGAGCGCGATCCGGAGGTATCGGCCCACCGTTCCGCGGCCCAGATGCGCAGGTGGGTCGAACCACCGCGCGGATAATCGCCGGGCGTAATGCCGGCGGTAATCAGGCGTGCGCCAAAGCCACCGATGGGAATGCGCCCCAGCGGCGTGGCAAAGATGAGCACCAGCGCAATGACCAGCCACCACGGGAAGGACTGCGCCCACTCCACGCCCAAGGCGGAGGCCACGGTCGAGCCCAGCATGAGCCAGCCCAGCCAGGTAGTCGCCGCCAGCGTCATGGCGGGGATCTGCAGCAGGGTTTGGGCCGCGCGCGTCTTAGCGCCCACCGGGGTGACCTCGCGCAGCGGTGTTTGTTGCTCCGCCTTTGGGCGCGGTTCGGCGCCGGCGATGAGCTCTGCCAGCGAACCTAGCCGCGGGTGGTCATAGAGATCGCGCACGGCCACGGTGGGGTAGCGATCGCGGATGTGGCCCACCAGCGTTGCAGCGGCAAGTGAGGTGCCGCCGAGGTCAAAGAAATCGGCGTTCTCATCCTCCACGGATACACCGAGGGTCTCGACCCAGAGCTCGGCCAGCCACTTCTCGGTTTCTGTCAGCGTGGTCGATTCCACGCCGACGCCAGGCAGCGGCCACGGCAGCGCCTTCTTATCCACCTTGCCGGAGGTGCGCACCGGAAGCTCATCCATCACGCAGATGCGCGGGACCAGCGCCGCGGGCATGGTTTCCGCCAGGCGTTCGTGGGCCACGCCGTGGTTAAATCCGCGCGCCTCATCCTCCAGCGAGACGTACCCCACCAGCACGGATTCACCGCCGGGGGTCTTTTGCACGGCCACGGCGGAGTTGTAGACGTTATCCAGCGCGGCGACATTTGCGTCGACCTCACCCAGCTCAATGCGGCGCCCGCCAATCTTTACCTGGTCATCCACGCGGCCTACAAAGTACAGGCCGTCTTCTTCCAGGCGCACGTGGTCGCCGGTGCGGTAGGCGCGCTGCCAGCCCATGGATTCCAGCGGCGCGTATTTCTCCGCATCCTTCTGCGGGTCCAGGTAGCTGGCCAGTCCCACGCCACCGATGACCAATTCGCCGGTCTCGCCCAGGCCAACGGGTTGGCCCTGCTTATCGATGACCACCAGGTCCCACCCATTCAGCGGCAAACCGATCGAAACCGCGCGCCCCGGAATCATCCGTTGCGCACAAGCGACGACCGTGGCCTCCGTAGGGCCGTAGGTATTCCACATCTCGCGGTCCTCGGTGGCCAGGCGGTCCACCAACTCCTGGGAGCAGGCCTCGCCGCCGACGATGAGCAGGCGGATATTATCCAGCGCCTCCGCAGGCCACAGGCCCGCCAGGGTAGGGACCGTGGAGACGACGGTGATATCGCGGCGAATCAGCCATGGACCAAGGTCCATACCGGAGCGCACCAAGGAACGCGGAGCCGGGACCAAGCAGCCGCCGTGGCCCCAGGCCAGCCACATTTCTTCGCAGGATGCGTCGAAGGCAACGGAAAGCCCAGCCAGCACGCGGTCTTCCGGGCCGAGCGGGCCGTGGGGGTGATCGATGAGGAAGAGGCTGGCCTCCGCGTCCACGAAGGCAGCCGCAGAGCGGTGGCTTACGGCCACGCCCTTCGGCTTGCCCGTGGAACCGGAGGTAAAGATGATCCACGCGGTATCTTCTGGCCGCGGGGCCTCGACGCCCTCTGCCGCGTGACGCGGGGTTTCGCGCAGGAAGCGGAAGCCGTCATCGCTAAACAGGCCATCAATATCGGCCTCACCAAAGACCATCTCCGCGCGCTCATCCGGATCGTCCGCGTCCACCGGCACGTAGGCCGCGCCGGCGGCCAGGGTGGACAGAATGGCGAGGTAAAGATCCCGCTTGCCGGAGGTCATCCGGATGCCGATGCGATCGCCCCGGCGCACGCCATTGACGTGCAGCTCTGCGGCCCACAGTTGGACCTCGTGGACGAGTTCGGCGTAGGTGATGATCTCGCCATCGTCAAGCGCGGCGGCTTCCGGATGGATTTCAGCCGTGGTGGTAATAATGTCCCACAACGTGCGCGGGCGCGGGGCCAAATCGCGCAAGAGAAACTGTTGCGGGACGCTGGGAAGATCTAAATTAGGACTACTACACTCTTCGGGTTCGTCCATCCTTATGCCTCGTCCTCGTCCGCGGCGATGATGGCCTTAGCCAGCTTGCGCAGGTGCTTGAGCTGCTTATTGGTGGATACGTCGAGCGCGTCATCCTCGGCATTGGCGACGAGCTCCGCCAAGTCCTTGTAGGTCTTGGTGCCCTTCTTGGTGCAGGCCACGATTTGGCGGCGGCGGTCCTTGGGGTCGCGCTCGCGCTTGGCCCAGCCGCGCTCCTCGAGGGCATCAATAAGCCGCACCATATCGGAGGCGTCGATGGCTAAGGTGTCAGACAGGAAGGACTGGGAGGCGGCATCCGCCTCCACGAGGCAGGTGAGCACCCAGAACTCGCGGATGGTGGTCTGCTTGGTCTGCAGAGCTACCTCGACGCCATCGCGGGTGCGACGGCGCAGGCGCTCTAGCTGGAAGGATGGGGATTCGAGCAGGGAGGTTGGTATGCCAGGATTATTGGTGGAAGCCATACCATCATCATAATCTCAAAAGATGGGTAAAGGCCAATTAATCGCGGACGACGGGCAGGCCATCCGCCTCCCACTGGTTGGTGCCACCCTCGACGTTAATAACATCCCAGCCCAGGGAGTTCTCCAAATACTGGCACACCTGCGCGCTGCGCCCGCCTAGGTGGCAAATCACATAAATATCGCGGTCTGGGTCAATTTCCTGGATGCGACCCGTTATCTCGCTCATGGGAATATGGGTGGCGCCCTCCGCGTGCACGGCGGCCCATTCGTCGTTTTCGCGCACATCGATAAGTTGCGCGCCTGCTGGAACTTCGGTGGGTTGTACGTTTTGCATACCCCGCAGTCTACGTGCCGCGCGCTAGCCGCCGTAGGTGGCCGCGGACAGGTACTGCAAAATCGCCTTCACGCGGCGGTTATCCTCGCTGGGGTCTAGGCGCAGCTTGGTAAAGATATTGGAGACGTGCTTGGCCACCGCTGCATTCGAGAGCACCAGCTCGGCGGCGATGTCCTTATTGGACTGCCCGCGCGACATCAACTCCAGTACCTCGCGCTCGCGCGGGCTGAGCTCGCCCAACCCGCTGCGCCCAGAGCGCATGAGTGCCTGCGCCACCGTCGGATCGATGACCGTGCCGCCCTGGGCCACCACCTCCAGGCTGGCCAGGAAATCGCGCACCTCAGAGACGCGATCCTTAAGCAGGTACCCGGTGCCCGCATCCGGAGAATCAAACAGTGCCACCGCATACGCCGGCGCCACGTACTGCGATAACACCATCACCGGCAGGCCCGGATAAGCGCGACGCAGCGCCACCGCCGCCTTCAGCCCATCATCGCCCATCTCCGGCGGCATGCGCACATCCGTAATCACCACATCCGGCAACTGGGCACTCAGCTTGCCGATGACCCCCTCCAGCTCCACCGCCGTCCCCGCTCTGCCCACAATCTCGTGGCCGCGGCGTTCCAAGAGCCCGGCGAGCCCCTCGCGCAGGATCGCGGAGTCATCCGCAATCACAATTCTCAATCCACTCATGCTGATACTCCCGTCTGCCCACGCTCCAAAAGGAGCGGAATCGTGCACCTTACCCGCGTCGGACCTCCCTCCGGCGAGGACAGCGACATCTCCCCGCCAAAAGCTGCCAGCCGCTCGGCCATGCCGGCAAGCCCGCGCCCCGGCTTCACCCGCGCCCCGCCTGGGCCCTCATCCACGACCGAAATACGCAGCGCTGCATCCGAGGTGATGAGCACCGAAACCGGCGCGCCGGGCGCGTGCTTGGCGGCATTGGTCAGCGCCTCGGCGCCGAAGAAATAACCGCAGGCCAGCACGCTGGCGGAAAGCCGCGGCAACGGGTGTGGGGCGTAGACGCTGACGTGGGGGCCGTGGGCGGAGGCGGCATCGGCAAGCGCGGCCACCAAACCGTGATCCTGGAGGACCTGCGGGTGAATGCCGTGCACCGTCGCGCGCAGCGAACGCAGGCCGCGATCCACGTCCTGCTTGGCGGCGGTGAGCAGCTCGGCCTCAGAGCCGGTGGCATCCAGCAGGGCCTCACCGAGCTTCATGCTTGCCGCCACCAAATATTGCTGCGCGCCATCGTGCAGGTCCCGCTCGATGCGGGCGCGCTCTACCTCGTAGGCATCCGCAATCGCGCGGCGCGAAGCCGTCAGCTCCGCGATGACCCGCGCCTGCCGCTCCTCATTGCTGGTGGCCTGCTTCTTGCTGAAAAACACGCCCCCAAGCCTAATCGCGCGCGCCCCGGGCAGGGGTAAAGCCAGCACTACCTGGAAAGTATCCTTAGCGCTGTAGGAATAGCGCGCCCGGCACGGTGAAATGAACAGCATGACACAGACACTTTCCCTCCACGACATCACGAAGGATTTTGGCGGCGGCCCCGTGCTGGCCGGCATTACCCTGGACATCACCCCAGGCGAGCTCGTCGCCATCATGGGGCCCTCCGGTTCCGGCAAATCCACGCTGCTGCACTGCATGTCCGGCGTGCTCACGCCCACCGACGGCAGCGTCCGCTTCGGTGACGAAAACATCTCCACGCTTTCCGATGCCGCCCGCTCCCGCACCCGCCTCCGCCACTTCGGCTTCGTCTTCCAAGACGGCCAGCTGCTCCCGGAACTGACCAACCTGGACAATGTCGCTCTTCCCGCCATGCTCAACGGTCTAGGCCGGCGCGCGGCCCGCGCAAAGGCGCTGTCGCTGCTTGACCAGCTGGGGCTCGGCGATCTCGCAGACCGCCGCCCCGCCCAAGTCTCCGGCGGCCAGGCCCAGCGCGTGACCATCGCCCGCGCCCTCGTGGCCAACCCCGGCGTCGTCTTTGCCGATGAACCCACCGGCGCCCTCGACCAAGCCACCGGCCACGAGGTCATGCAGATGCTGACCACCACCGTGCGCCAATCCGGTGCCAGCCTCGTCATGGTCACCCATGACCCCAAGGTGGCGGACTGGATGCAGCGCCGCGTGGAAATCCGCGACGGCATCATTCACGATGACCGCCGCTTAGGAGTGCAGCCATGAACACCGCGACCCTAGTCCTCGGCCTCCAGCGCGAATCCGTCCGCGCCCGCTCCGGTGCCGGCATCGTCAGCGTGCTCGCCATCGTGAGCTTGACGCTGGGCGCCGCCATCGCCTTCCTCGTCGCCGGCGGCACCTGGATGTTCTGGCAGCGCGCTCATCACCCAGAAGACGCCGTGCCCGCCCTGCGCGCCGCCGCCGGCGACACCCCGGAAGATTACTTCCTGCCCTGGTTCGTCCTCGCGCTCATGGCCTGCGCCTTCATCGTTCCGGCACTGTTCAACCTGACCGCGCAGGCCGCCGTCCTCGGCGCCTCCGGCCGGGAACAGCGTCTGTCTACCCTCCGCCTTTTGGGCCTAAGCTCCCACCAAGTTGAGCGCATGGCCGCCGTCGAGACCGGCATCCAAGCGCTTATCGGCATAGTGCTGGGCTGGCTCATCAGCGTGCTCATCGCCCCTGTCTTCACGCACGTGAAATTCCAGGACCGCCCCGTCGCCTTCGAGGAAATCATCCTGCCCTGGTGGGGATACCTCGCGGTGGCCGCAGTCCTTTTCCTCCTCGCCCTCGCCGCGGCCCTTGCTGGCATGTGGCGCGTGCGCGTCAGCCCCCTCGGCGTGGCTAAACGCCAGATGCCCGCCGCTTTCCGATGGTGGCGCCTCATCGCCTTCCTCCTCATCGTCACCGTCGGCGGTGTCCTGCTCAAAGGCCAATCCGGTACCCCCGAAATCTCCATGGCTGTCCCGCTCTTCGCCGTGATCATGAGCATCAACCTGGTCGCGCCCTACCTCCTGCAAATCGGCGCGCGCCTTTTGGCTTTGCTCCCCGGCACCGCACACCTCGTGGCCTGCCAGCGCGTGGGCGCCAACGCCCGCCGCGCCTGGCGGCAAAGCGCGGCCATCGGCTTCTTCGGCTTCCTCGCCGGCTTCCTGATGGGCTCGCCCAATGGCACCGATGCGCTTGCCACCGCGATGAAAGAAGAACAAGAAACGGGCATCGTGTTCCGAGACGTCTCCACCGGGGTCGTCCTGACCTTGCTCTTCGGCTTCGCGCTGACCAGCATGTCCATCTTCCTCGGCCAAGTATCATCAGCCTTCGAGGACAAGGAACTTATCCGCTCCCTCGGCCTGATGGGCGTGCCGCGCCGCTTCCAATTCCGCACGAACGCCCTCGCCGTGATGGGGCCCATCGTCGCGCTCAGTATCTTCGGTTTCCTCTTCGGTGTCGGCATCGCCGGCATAATGTTCTTGAGCATCGTCTGGGACGAAGGCGTCGACCTCGCCGGGAGGCTCCTCATTTCCTTCAGCTTCCTCGCCGTGGGCTGGGCGGTGACCTTCCTCGCCATCGCGCTCGTCGAGCCCCTGCGCGGCCACGTTCTCCGCAGCGGCCGCCGCAAGGAATAGCCGGTTTCCGGCGGCTGCGCTCACCCTGGGCCCGGCCTTGCTCTAACGCCGCGCGCCTTCATGCCGCCACAAGCGGTGCCATTGCCACGGAGGCCGCGCAAAGGGGCGCTTATTCTTTGCCGTGGCCATTACTTGCTGCACCACGAAATCCGGGTAGTGGTCAATCGTCGTCGCGGTGAAGTGGAGGGGCTTCCAGCCGCGATGGACGGCATCGTTAAGCTTGTGCCTGTCCAACTCAAACTGGCGGCGGTTTTCTCCCTGGTGGTAGGCGTAGCCATCAACCTCGATGGCAATCTTGTGCTCCTTAATCACCAGATCCCAGTGGTAGGGGCCTATTTTTATATTGTTCTGCACCGTGAAATGTGGCGCGAGGGCGCGCGTTAACTGGCGCTCCGGCACGCTATCCGTGCCGATGATCGCCCTGTCCAACGCACGCTTTACCGGCCGCGGAAACCGCTGGTAGTCCAGCTTATTCAGCTCCAGCCGTTGGAGTCCGTCCTTGCCGGAGTAGAAGTCCTCGAGAAAAGCGACCGCATCATCCTCCGACATAGCCTCGACCGCCTGCAGCGGATTGCACACGGTGACGCCGTCCCAGGTCAACGCGCCCTTCGGCCGGGCGCGGCGCGAAGTGAAGTACTTACTCGACGGCAGTGATGAGCTGCGCAGGAACTCCAGCGGAAAGCGCAGCGGCTTTTCGACGTGCTTGAGCGCCGCCGAGTAGCCGTCGAGCGCGCAATCCGGCCATTGCTCGCTCATGATGCGCGCGAGCTGGTTCGGCGTCGGCTCCTCTGACAGGCAGAAGCCGTTCGTAATCCGGACGGCCCCTTGGCGTACCGCGTGCTGAGCGGCACTTTTCCCCCGAAAAATCTCCATTCGTATCCCTCGATCCCCCGAAGCGAAGGTTGTGCGGCCGGTTTGAGCGCTTATTCAGCGCGGTTGGGTGCTTGCTTTGTGTTTGCTTGGTGCCTTTTGATGTGTTTTTGATGCGTTTTAACAAATAGTGGCCGCAAACCCCACGGTTTCCGTGGCCTATTTGCAAAAACGCATCAGCTGGGCGCCAAAAGGGTCACTTGGGCGCCACAGCAGGATTCTTTGCCGCGAAAAACCCGCGACCAAATCCCCGCAGCCCCCGAAACCCAGCAGCCTACTTCAGGCGAGCCTTGGCCTCTTCCAGAATCTTCTCGGCCTCGGCCTTGTCGCCCCAGCCGGAGCCGGAAACTTCCTTGTTGGGCTCGAGGTCCTTGTAGTGCACGAAGAAGTGCTCGATTTCGTCCTTGATGTGCTGTTCCACATCGTCGATGTCCTGGTAGCGCTCCCAGCGTGGGTCATCAATGACGGCGAGCAGCTTGTCGTCGCCGCCGGCCTCATCGGTCATCTTGAACACGCCGACGATGCGGGCTTCAACGATGACACCTGGGAAAACGGGCTCGGGGAGGATGACGAGGGCGTCGAGGGGATCGCCGTCTTCGCCAAGCGTGTGGTCGATGAAGCCGTAGTCGGCGGGGTAGGCCATTGGGGTGAACAGGTAGCGGTCCAGGTAGACCTTGCCGGACTCGTGGTCCACCTCGTACTTATTGCGGGAGCCCTTTGGGATTTCAATGGTTACGTCAACGCTCACAGTGTTGTCCTCCATGTGGGATTGGGTGTTAATTACTGTCAATAGTCTAGCGCGTTGCCCATCCGCGCTAGGGTTGGTGGCGATGAAAGCTAAGAAGGTTTGGTGGTCAGTAACCGCGCTGGTGGTCACGGCGGCGGTCGGGGGTACGGCTGCGCTGGGGGTTAGCATCCAGCGCGAGTATGGCGATCTTTCGCATGGCGAGGCCGAAACGGTGCAGGCCCCCGAAAATCCCCTGCAGCCGGCTAAGGCGCAGGACGTGGACTTTGCGGCGCTCAGCGCAAAGCTCGATGAGCTGGGCAAGAGCGAGGATTTGGCTACCTTTGGCGGGCAGGTGATCGATAGTGAGACCGGCACGGTGGTCTGGGAGAGCGATGCGGATAAGGCGCTGACCCCGGCTTCGTCGACGAAGGTGCTGACCACCGCCGCGGCAACGCTGGCCCTGGATGAGTCGAAGCGGATTACCACCAAGGTCTACCGCGGCAAGGACCCGAACAATGTGGTGATCAAGGCAGCTGGCGATGTCTGGATGACCAACGAGCAGCTCGATGACCTGGCGGATCAGATTAAAAAGACCGGCATCCAGGTGGCGGGCGTGTACATCGATACCTCCGCGTGGGCGGGCGAGCCGCAGGCGCCGGGCTGGGATCCGGAAAACGTCGACGAGGGTTTCGTCGCGCCCATGGAGCCGGCCATGCTGTACGGCGGGCGCATGGGCGATACGGAGGGCGATGTTCCGCGCAGCCACACCCCGGCCCTCGATGTTGCGGGCGAGCTGGCCAAACGCCTGGGCACGGATAAATTCGCCCCCGGCACGGTGGCGGAAGGCACAGAGCAGCTGGCCAGCGTTGAGTCGGATCCTCTAGGCGAGCGCGCGCTGGAGATGGTGCGGCATTCCGATAACGTCATGGCGGAGGCTATTGCCCGCGAGCTTGCCGATGCCCGCGGCAAAACCCCCAGCTTCCAAGCAGGTACCCAAGCCACGCTGGGCGTGCTGCGCGAGCACGGGTTCGATGTGAGCGGCGTGGATATCAAGGACAACTCGGGTCTTTCTGTAGATAACCGATTGAGCGCGAGCGTGCTGGCGGAGATTGTCAACGGCGCGGTCGAGGAGCCGCAGCTGCGCCCCTTGGCTGCTTATTTGCCGGTAGCAGGCGGTGACGGCACGCTGCACGAGCGCTACGGGGAGTCAGCGGCGCGCGGGTTTGTCCGAGCGAAGACCGGCACGTTGACGGGGATATCCGCGCTGGCGGGCACCGCGCAGGGCGAATCCGGGCGCGTGTATTCCTTTGCGTTCTTGGTCAATGATGGCGAGATTATGGCGGCGCGCGCGGCCCAAGATGACCTTGCCGCGGCGCTGCACGAGTTTTAAATGAGCCCACAGCCTGGAGTAACGCCGTTTTGGCCGCGGGTCTCGCCGCACTTTTTGGCCTGTCGGCGAGCGGTCCGTGCGGCGAAGATGGGCCACGCCGTGGCGGTGGGGCTATCCGGCGGCGCGGATTCTCTAGCGCTCTGCGCTGCGATGATCGCGGAGGGCCACGACGTAATCGCATTATGCGTGGATCACGGCTTGCAAGACGGTTCGCGTGAGCAGGCAGAGAAGGCCGCTCGGCAAGCAGAGAGTTTGGGTGCGCGGGCACGAGTGCTCGCAGTGCAAGTGCCGGACAAGGGGGGGAATTCGCTGGAAGCGGTGGCTCGGCAAGAGCGCTACCGAGCAATGTCCGCGGTCGCACGCGGGGGAGAAGGGCCGCTGGAGATTGTCGTGGCGCATACGGCCGATGACCAGGCGGAAACGCTCCTTCTTGGCGCTCTGCGCGGGCGGGTGGCCGGCATGCCGGAGCGGGCAATAGTGGAAGGCGCGCGCGTGGTGCGGCCATTCCTTCAAGTGCGCCGTGCCGATACGGAGGGCGCGTGCGCGGAGCTGGGGCTGGACGTGTGGCAGGACCCGCAGAACGCGGATACGGATTTTCGGCGGGTAGCGCTGCGCCGGGAGATCATCCCAGAGTTGTCGCGGGTTATCGGCGGTGATGCGGTGCCGGCGTTGGCGCAAGCGGCGATGGATACCGCGCGCGATGAAGAATACCTCGCCACGCCGGCCACCGCGGACTGTGCGGAATTGGCCGCGCTGCCGGAGCCGCGGCGCCGACGCGCTATTGCAGCCTGGCTCATCGAGCGGGGAGTGAAGGTGACGAGGGAGGGGATCGGGGGCATCGGCAAGCTGTGTACCAACTGGCACGGACAAGGGCCGGTGGCTGTGAGTTCGGCGCGGCAGGCGGGGCAGAGGTTGGAAGTAGCACGTATAGGTGGCAAACTGGCACTATTGTCTGGTCATTAAAGGAGCGCACACGTGCACGACAAGAAAGACTTCGCCGTCCCCGCAAACCGCTACGGAGACGATGTAGAAGCAATCCTCATCACGGAAGAGGAAATCAAAGACCGCGTCCAGCAGCTGGCGGATGCGGTGTCTGAGAAATATGCCGACGCCGAGCAAGACCTGCTTTTGGTCTGCGTATTAAAGGGTGCGGCCTTTTTCCTGACGGACTTCGCGCGCAAGCTATCCATCCCCTCGGAGCTGGAGTTTATGGCCGTCTCCTCGTATGGCGCCTCCACGTCTTCTTCTGGGGTGGTGCGCATCTTGAAGGACTTGGACCGCGATATCGCCGGGCGCGATGTGGTCATCGTGGAAGACATCATCGACTCGGGCCTGACGCTGTCCTGGCTCATTCGCAACCTGCAGGGGCGCAACCCGAAGTCACTCAATGTGGTGACCTTGTTGCGCAAGCCGGAAGTGGTAAAGGCGCAGATCGATCTGCTCGATGTGGGCTTTGATATCCCCAATGAGTTCGTCATTGGCTATGGCCTTGACTACGCGGAACGCTACCGCGACCTGCCCTTTGTGGGCACCCTTCACCCTGATGTCTATACCACCAACTAAAATCGCGCAGTAATGAAAAACAATAAACTCCTTCGCTACGGCGGCATTGCGGCGCTGATCCTCGTAGCGCTGTATGCCTTTACGTTCTTTAGCAACGAGACCCGCGGATACGTGGACACGGATACCTCCGTGGCCTTAAAACAGCTGCAGGATAAAAACGTTGACGAGGTAGAAATTGATGACCGCGAGCAGCGCCTGCGCATCAAGCTCAAGGATGAAATCACGGTAGAAGAGCGCGAGGGCGTTGAAGAGATCGTGTCTCAGTACCCCGCACGCGCCTCCGAGCAGGTCTTTGATGCGGTCAAGGATTCGGGTGCGGAGAAGTACGAGACCAACGTCACCCAGGAATCTTTCTTGGGCTCCATGCTCAGCTTCCTGCTGCCGATGATCATCCTCTTCGGCCTGCTGTTCTGGCTCATGTCCCGCATGCAGCAGGGTGCCGGCGGCATGTTCGGCATCGGCGGCTCCAAGGCCAAGGAGCTGACCAAGGATATGCCGACCAATACCTTCGAGGATGTTGCCGGCGCCGATGAGGCCGTGGATGAGCTGCAGGAAATCAAGGACTTCCTGGAGGATCCGACGCGCTACCACGACCTGGGCGCGAAGATTCCGCGCGGTGTGCTGCTCTATGGCCCTCCGGGTACCGGTAAGACCCTGTTGGCTCGCGCCGTTGCGGGCGAGGCCGGCGTGCCGTTTTATTCCATCTCCGGTTCGGACTTCGTGGAGATGTTCGTCGGTGTGGGTGCCTCCCGCGTGCGCGACCTGTTCAAGCAGGCCAAGGAGCACAGCCCGTGCATCATCTTCGTGGACGAGATCGACGCCGTGGGCCGCCAGCGCGGATCCGGTACCGGCGGCGGGCACGATGAGCGCGAGCAGACCCTGAACCAGCTGCTGGTGGAGATGGACGGCTTTGGCGATCGCGAGGGCGTTATCCTCATCGCGGCCACCAACCGCCCCGATATTTTGGACCCGGCCCTGCTGCGCCCGGGCCGTTTCGACCGCCAGATTCCGGTCACCAACCCGGACCTGGCCGGCCGCGAGCAGATCCTGCGCGTGCACGCCAAGGACAAGCCTTTGGCAGAAGAGGTCGATGTGGCGCAGCTGGCCAAGCGCACCGCCGGCATGTCCGGTGCAGACCTTGCCAATGTGCTTAATGAGGCTGCGCTTCTCACCGCCCGCATCGGCGGCAACGTCATTACTTACGACGCGCTGGAAGAGGCCACCGACCGCGTGGTGGGCGGTCCACGGCGCCAGGGCAAGATCATCTCCGAGCACGAGAAGAAGGTCACCGCCTACCACGAGGGTGGCCACACGCTGTCCGCGTGGGCGTTGAAGGATATCGAGCGCGTGTACAAGGTCACCATCCTGGCCCGCGGTCGCACCGGTGGCCACGCGATGACCTCGCAGGAAGACGACAAGGGCATGTACACCCGCGATGAGCTGTTTTCCCGCTTGGTCTTTGCCATGGGCGGCCGCGCCGCCGAGGAATTGGTCTTCGGTGCTCCCACCACGGGCGCGTCCTCCGATATCGAGAACGCCACCAAGATCGCCCGCGCGATGCTGACCGAATATGGCTTTTCGCCCGACCTGGGCACCGTCAAGTACGGCCAGGAGCAGGGCGATCCATTCAGCCAGATGGGCGGGGGCGGCGGCTCCATCGATTACTCGGATGACGTTGCCGCCAAGATCGACGAGCAGATGCGCTACCTCCTCGAGCGCGCGCACGAGCAGGCCTACGATATCTTGCGCACCAACCGCGAGTTCCTGGACAAGCTGGCCGAGGCTCTCCTTGAGAAGGAGACCCTGCGCCGGCCGGACCTGGAGAGCATCTTCGACGGCATCGTGCCGCGCGATGCCTATGATGTCTTCCCCGGCGAAGACGATCGTTTCCCGCGCCAGATTGGTTATGCGCCGGTCAAGACGCCGGTCGAGCTGGCCAAGGAGCGCGGCGAGGAGCTTCCTAAACGCATGACGCTTCTCGATGCCTCCCGGGCCGCCCGCGAGCGCCGCCTCGCCGGCGAAGAGCTCAAGGGCGAGGTTGGCTTTAACTTTGGCCAGCACGCTGGCGACTACGTGAACCCCGAAACAGTGCGCGAGCTGCACGGCGGCGGTAGCGATTCCGAGAACCGCAGCGGCCGCAGCGATGGCCGCAGCGGCCGAAACAACCAGAACAACCGCGCGGACCAGAGCGAGCGCGGCGACCGCGCCGACCGGAGCGACCACGACCACGCCGACCACAACGAACGCGGTGAGCGCGATGGTTGGGAAGGGCGATCGGATTCGGCATCGGAAAGCAGGGGCAAGCACCACAAGCCAGAGGGAGAAACCAGCCAATGGTTCACCCCAGGCTGGAATGAGTCTTCCCACCGCGATAATCCCTACGCGCGCGATGCGGAAAAGTCGCGCGATGATAAAGAGTAAGAAGTACGTGCATGTCTGAAAATCACACTGATAACCAGCAGGTGCCCGCCCACGCGCCGTATGACCAGGAGCGGGCGGAGGCGGCCGTTCGCGAGCTGCTCCTTGCCGTGGGCGAGGACCCTGACCGCGAAGGCCTGCGCGAAACCCCGGCACGTGTGGCCCGCGCCTACCGAGAGGTATTCGCCGGCCTGCACGAGGATCCGACGGAGGTGCTGCACAAGACCTTCGCGGAGGATCACCAAGAACTGGTCTTGGTGCGCGATATTCCCATCTATTCCACCTGCGAGCACCACCTCGTGCCGTTTTATGGGGTGGCGCATATTGGTTATATCCCCGGCAAGGACGGGCACGTCACCGGGCTGAGCAAGCTGGCTCGCCTGGCGGATATGTACGCCAAGCGCCCGCAGGTCCAGGAGCGCCTGACCCAGCAGATTGCCGATGCCCTCGTGGATGTCCTCGAGGCCCAATCCGTCATCGTCGTCATCGAGTGCGAGCACTTGTGCATGGCCATGCGCGGCATCCGCAAGCCGGGCGCGACCACAACGACCTCCGCGGTGCGCGGCGGGTTCAAAAATAACGCGGCCTCGCGCGCGGAAGTGCTCAGTTTCATTCGTACGTAGCGCGTACGCAGTCGAGTTTGTCGAGCGAAAAGGAGAACGCAGTGCACCCGGCTTCCTCAGTTGGAGAATTGACCATCGCGAAGCGCACGCTCGTCATGGGCATCGTGAATGTTACGAAGGATTCCTTTTCCGATGGCGGGCGGTGGCTCGACTTTGACGCCGCCACCACTCATGCCCGCGAGCTGGTGGAACAGGGTGCGGACATGATCGATGTGGGCGGCGAATCCACCCGCCCGGGCGCGGTGCGCGTGGAGGCGCAGGAAGAAGCCGACCGCGTGGTCCCGGTCATCCAGGCGCTGCACGAGCAGGGCATTCGCACCTCGGTGGATACGATGCGCGCTTCGGTTGCTACCGCTGCGGCCGCGGCCGGGGTGGACATGATTAATGATGTCTCTGGCGGCCTCGCCGATCCTGAAATGTATGCCGCCATGGCCGACGCCGGCGTACCCGTCTGCCTCATGCACTGGCGCACGCTGCAGGAAGGCGCGTTCGGATCCGCGGCGGGCACGGCGGATCACGGCGGCGATGTGGTCCGCGATGTGCACGAGACCCTCGCCCGCCTGAGCAATAACGCCCTGGATGCGGGCGTGAAGAAGGAAAATATCGTGCTGGACCTGGGCCTCGGCTTTGCCAAGAGCCCGCAGGATAACTGGGCGCTACTTAATGCCCTTCCCGAGTTTCTAGATGGCGAGTTCCCCATCTTGGTGGGCGCCTCGCGCAAGCGCTTCCTCGCTGCCATCCGGGAAGACCGCGGGGTAGAGGCCAGCCCGCTGCTTGCTGATCCCGCCACCGCCGCCGTGACCGCCATCTCCGCCCAGATGGGTGCGTGGGGCGTGCGTGTGCACGAGGTGGGCGTATCCCGCGATGCCGTCGACGTGGCCGCCGCGTGGAACGCCGGCAAGTCCTATGTGGGCGGCGCCAATGCCACCGGCAGCTACCGCAATGCCGCCACCGGCACTGGCTCAGTGACCTCTACCGCGATGGGTACGGAAAGGAATTAACCATGGCAGATCGCATCGAATTAACCGGCCTGGAATGCTTTGGCTACCACGGCGTCTTTGAGGAGGAGAAGCGCACCGGCCAGCCCTTCATCGTCGATATCACCTGCTGGTCCGAGTTTGCTGAGGCCGCAGCTCACGATGATCTGACCAAAACCATCAATTACGCAGAGCTTGCCGATGTCGCCGCCAGCATCGTCGAAGGCCCCTCCCGCGACCTCATCGAGACCGTCGCTAGCGAGGTGGCCGATACCATCATGGCTTCTTTTGCAGACCTGCACGCGGTGGAAGTAACCGTGCACAAGCCCAAGGCGCCGATACCGCGCACTTTTGCCGATGTCGCCGTCGTCGCCCGCCGCTCCCGCAAGCACGCGCGCACCGGTGCCCCACGGCCCGCCTCGCAGGAGGGGACTCCGAAGGGAGCCGACGTGCAGTGCCCCGGCACGAACCCCGGGAGTAAGTAATGCGCGCGGTACTATCCATCGGCTCCAATATGGATGACCGCGTGGAGCTTTTGCGGACGGTGTTTACGGAGTTCCGTGAGGACATCGTGACGGCCTCGCCCGTCTATGCCACCCCGCCGTGGGGAGTAACTGACCAGGAGGAATTTTTGAATGCGGTGCTCATCGTGGACGTCCAAGAGAGCCCGCTGGAGCTCTTACGGCGCGGCCAGAAGCTGGAAGAAGCGGCAGAGCGCGTGCGCGTGCGCCACTGGGGCCCGCGCACCCTGGATGTGGACATCGTCGATATTGAGGGCTACAGCTCCTCCGATCCGGAACTTACCGTCCCGCACCCCTTTGCCCACGAGCGCGCATTCGTGCTTATTCCCTGGTTAGCCGCCGATGGCGCTGCTAAATTGAAGGGAAAGGATGTCTCCACGCTGGTTTCCGCATTGAACCCGCAGGAGACCGCCGATATCCACCGCTTGGGCCTGATGGAGGAGTTATGAAACGAACCTCGTTCGGTGCGCTTATCGGCGTAGGGGTATTCATGGCCGCCGCGGCGGCCATCCTCACCACGCGCTTTTATGGCTCCATGATGGCCATCCCAGTCACGGTCTCAGCCACGCTGTGGCTCATGGTGGTGGTGTGTTTGGGGCTTACCTGGAAGGTAGATAAGGCCACCGATGAGGATCACGGCATCGGGTTGGATAACTCGCAGCTTAATCCCATGACCATCGCGCAGTTTATGCTGGTGGGCAAGGCCTCGGCGTGGACGGGTGCGATCGTCGGCGGGCTCTATGCAGGGGTGGCGGTCTACGTCATCCCGAATGCGGGCACCCTTGTCGCGGCTTCTGATGATCTGGTGGGAGTGCTCGCATCCGCGATTGGTGGCATCGTCATGTCCGCGGCTGGCCTGCGATTGGAGCGACACTGCGAGACCCCGCCGCCACCGGACGGGCTTCAAGCGGTACATTAGGGAACATGACTCAGCCGCGCTCTTCTTCCAAAAACTCGTCGTCCTCGCCGGATTGGGGACAAATTGGGATTATCGCCCTCGTCATCTTGGCCGTTATCGCCAGCATCGTCATGCTCATTTCCGGCTCGGCAGCGGCGCTCAAGATTGCGCTGATTGCCGCCCTGTGGGCCGCGGTAGTGGGCTTTTTCTTGGTGATGCGCTACCGCCGCCAGGCCGAGGAATCCGTGACCAAGCTGGAGCTGCAGGAGCGCGCCCACCGCGCGGAGCTCAAGCAGGCCCGCGCGGCCGAGGGCAAGGAGCTGCCGGATCAGCAGATCCTCGATGAGATCCGCACCGAGCTCGCTTCTATCCGCAAGCAAATCGAGGATTTGTCCGGCCACGAGTTCACCTACGAGCCCGCCGCCTTGCACGCGGAGGCGCGCCGCATCATGGAGCTGGAGGCACAGACCGCCGCGGCGTCCCACCGCAGGGAAGAAAACGTCGACTTTGAGCAGGCGTCTTCCGGTGCGCCGTCTGCCGATGCCATCGCTGGCCGCTTGGGCAATCAACCCTCCGGCGCGCATGCGGACTCGAACCCGCTCAATGACATCATCAGCGAAAACACCCGCGCGCAGCGCAGCTCTTCCCGGACCGATAACGCCGCTAAGCCCGCCCACGCCGAGCAGCTTGCCGATGCCCCCACGCCAGCCAGCGCGGACCAGAAGCCAAAGGACGTTTCCTTCGATACCGGCAGCTTCCAGGCCGTACGCTGGGATGCGGGCGGAGATTCTGACATCAAGCGCCAGGGCTCCCAGCCCGCGGGAACCGGCAGCGCGGCGCACTCTGGCGCCCGCGGTAGCCACCGCAAGCCAGAGGCTGATACCGCAGCTGAGCAGGCTTCCGATGCGGTGACCCAGAACATCCCGCAGCAGACCACCGGCAAGGATGCGCGCGAGGAATACAAGGGCTCGGGACACCACGTGGCTGCTGAGCAGAAGCAAGCGGCCACGCGCCGCCAGCAGCAGACCCGTGGTCGCCGCCGCAGCGATGAACAGCGCGATGGTTCCGTGTCCGTCTCGGAGCTTCTGGCACAGATGAAGAAGGATAAATAAATGCGTCCACCGCGCATGCGCGTTGCCCTTTTCGGGCGCAGCCTCGCCGGGATTTCCCTAGCCAATGCCATGGAGCGCGCCGGCCATACCGTGGAGATGCTTGATGATCCGGCCGAGCTTGGCTCCTTCCAGGCGCTGATTCTAGCGGTGGGTGAGACACGGTTGGATGCTGCCGTAGAGCTTGTCGAGGACCACGTGCACAAGGGGCTTATCGCTTTCCACACCTGCCTGTCCCGGGGCGTGCAAGGCCTTGATCCGCTGGAGACTCACGGTTGCATCGTGGCGGCCGTCGCCCCCATGGCGGGCGGGCGCTGGGCAGTATCCACGCTGGATGAGCTGGGCGAGAACATTGCTGACTTCGTATTGAGCGAATTCCGGGCACAGGCAGTGCCGCTTTCCGATGCCGAGCGTCCCGCCTTCGCCGCCCGCTTCTACTACATAGAAATGCTCAGCCGCTTGCACCTAGCAGCGGCCGTAGAAGCCAACTTCTTTGCCGAGTTCGATGAGATCCCACCGTCTGAATTCGATATCGATACAGAGGACATCATTGCGGCCTACCGCGGCGCCACGGATCCCGGAATGCGCCGCCACTACTTAGAAACCGCTCGGCGCTTAGGCGAAGTAGAAGACCGCACCGAATTAGAAATGTGGGCCTTGCAGGAGGAATCCCGATGAGCTTGAAGATGGGACAAGCCACCGTTGTCAGCGAGGTCGATCGCATCCGCATGGTGGGAAGCGCCCTGCGCAAGACCGGTCGCCCCGTGGCCTTCGTACCACTGACCACCGGCGTGCATGCAGGGCATATCGCGCTGGTGCGAGCGGCTCGCCGTATTCGTGGCGCGATGACCGTCGTGGCTCTCCAAGAGCCTCGCGGCGAGGACGTAGATCTCCTGCGCGCCGAGGGCGTGGATGTCATCTGGGATTATACTCCCGAGAAGCTCTGGCCCAATGGCCGCCGGATTACCATCTCGCCTCGCAGCGTCACGGACGCACACGACGCCGCGAACTCCGCCGCTGCCGAGCAGACGCCTGATGCTGAATCCGCGTCCGCAGGCTTAGAGCCCGATCTATCCGGCGAGCTCACCCTCTACCTCACGCTGATGATGGCGCTCTCGCCCACCGATGTCCTTATCGGTGAGAAGGACTACGAGCTGCTCTTGGCCATTCACCACGCGGTGCAGGACTTGCACCTTGGGGTTCGCGTGCAGGGCGTTCCCGCCGTGCGCATGCCCGATGGCGTGGTGATGAGCCTGCGCAATACGCGCGTGCCCGAGGATAAGCGCGAGGACGTAGCCGCCCTCTCCGCCGCGCTTACCGCTGGTGCACACGCCGCAGAGGCAGGCGCGGATAAGGTCCGCGAGGTTGCCGCAGGTGTCCTAGAAGCCGCCGGTGTTGAACCGGAATACCTAGAAGTACGAGGCCGCGACCTGGGCGAGCCGCCTGCCGAGGGCGATGCCCGCCTGCTAGTCGCTGCCACCATTGGCGGAGTTAGATTAATTGACAACGTTGGCCTGCCGTTGGGGATTGGGTTCACTAATATTGAAGAGCACGAGGCTAAGGCCGAGCTCGAGCGCGAAAAGCAGCGCGAACAAAACCCATCCCCGGAGGACTAATGACCGAAATTCACATCCGCGACCTTGACCCGCGCGATGAGACCAAGGCGATTGAGTTTGCCATCGAAGGCATGCACCTGCACTGGTTTGTGAAGAATCCGCGTTTTGAGCGTGCCTATGGCCGCTACTTTTGGGATTTAGAGCGCGCCCAGGCCACCGATATCTTGGCCGCCTACGCCGATGATGGGCGTTTCCTCGGCGTGATTCTGGCATCGATTAAAGGCGATCCAGCGCTGCCGTATCCGTGGTGGCGCAAGGCCTATGTCAAGGCCGTGGATCTCTTCAATAGCCTGCGCCCTGGCGGCCACCGCGAGGACTACGATGCCGCGAACGAAGACATGTTGTTAAGCTACCTGGCCGAAAACACTGTGGACGGCGAGATCGGTTTCCTCGTCGCTGACCCGAACTCGGGTGTAAAGGGCGTGGGCACCGCGCTCCTTGAGGCCTTTGAGGAGCGCCACCCTGGCAAGGATATTTACCTCTACACCGATGATGGCTGCACCTATCAGTTCTACGATTCCCGCGGTTTTGAGCGGGTGGGGGAGAAGGAAATCTCCATCGATAAGGACCGCGACCTTACCTGCATGCTGTACGTCCGCCACGTGGCGTGAGGCTACCGCGTCACGCCACGCAAACGAGCGCAGCTTCACGCAACGCATCTACATCGGCGAACGCTACAGACTTCGCGGCACGAATCTTCGCGATGCGATTTTTCGCGGCGCGGGTCCTCCCGGCGCCGCGCCACGTTAGTTCGCCAGCGCGCCCATCGGATCCCACGCCGGCAGGGTGGTGATCTCGGTGGACTTGAGCGCTTCCTGGTATTGCCCAGGCAGGCGGGACGGGTGGACGGCGATTTCGAAGACGTACTCGTCAAACCAGTCATCGGCCATGGTCCAAAAGCCCTTATCGCCCTTCTCGGTGCCCCAGGAATTCTCCACGCGCCAGCGGGTGACGTCGCCGCCCTCGGCGATATCCGCGCCGGTAAAGACCATCGCGTGCGTCATCAGGGACTCGTGGAGGCGGAGGCGGTCCGGCTTCTCGATGCCCATTTCCACCCCATACAGCCCCTCATAATCGTGCAGGCGCTTGGCCCAGACACCGCTATCGGCATCGGATTGCTGGCTGGTATCGCAGCCGAACCAGACGGGCTGGCCATCCTCGATGGCAGAGCGGGTGGCATCGCGCAATACCTCAACCGGGGCGTTGAGGTAGGTGACCTTTTCACCGGCGACGTTGCCCAGGTAATCCACGGTGTAGAGCTCACCGTAGGAATTGCGCGGGTCATTGACCACGCAGACATACTTGCCCAGGTCCTTCGGGAGATATTCGCGGGCGAAGTCCTGCGGGGTATAGGTGCCCTCGCGGTGGAAGTTATCGTCCTTATCGCGGTACTGCCACTGGAACTCTGTGGGCGGGAGGCCGAGGTTGGCGGTGAGGATGTGGTAGACATCGGCAAGCGCCTGCTCCTGCGCCCCAGACTTGCCCGCACGGATCTGGTGGGCGGCGCGGCGCAGGACGGTCTGCAGGTTGCGGTTGAGCATGGCGCTGGACTCGGAGGACGCGGTCTCCGGCATGGCGTACTTGGGCACCACGCCGTACTTTTCCACCAGCGAGACGAACATGGACCACTGGCCGCCATCGCCAATGGGGTCGTCCATGAGCTTGGTCAAGGTGCGGTCCGTAATATCGCGCTCCTTGAGCTCGTCTACCGCGGTGAGGAACCAATTGGCCTTTTCCAGCTTGTCGTAGAAGTACAGGTAGGTCTGCGAAAGCTCGAAATCCTTGATGTTGGTGCGGTCCATGATGTCACCGCGCAGGGAATTCAGGCCCGCAAAAATCCAGCAGCGGCCAGAAGCTTTCTGGTTGGCCGCCCCCCACTTATCGAGCTTGTGGCTGGTCGCCGTGGTGAGCTCGCGCACGAGGTCGCGGTCGACGCTCAGCTTATCGATGCCCTCCTGCGCCACCGCATTCCGCGCCGCCCTAATGACCGGCTCGCTGCTAAGCGTGGCGTTGGTGGTGTGAACTTCCTGTGGATTGATCTCATTCATTTTTCGATGCTCCTTAGTTCATCCGGTCCCAGAAGGGAAGCTCAACGGGCTCGGTCTCTAGTGCTTGTTGCTGCTCGGAAGTGAGGAATTTCTTGCGCACGGCGATGTGGAAGACGTTTTCGCCGAACCATTCATCCGACATCGTGGCAAAGCCCTTGCCGGGTACCTCGTCGGCGTCGTCTTTGCCCGGTGGCTTGGTGCCCCAGGAGTTCTCCACGCGCCATGCACGGGGTGCACCATCAACTCCGGTCAGCGCCATCGCGTGGGTGGGCGCAGATTCGCCGGAGGTAAAGCGCTCCTCCTTGCTCATGGTGGAATCGATGCCGTAGAGGCCATCGGTATCAACGAGGCCTTCGTCCCACACGGCGTTCTGGAAGGAGAACTGGCGGGAGACATCGCAGCTAAACCACACCGGTTCGCTGGCGTCGATGCTGGCGCGCGCGGCGGCGCGCAGCTCGTCCACATCGACGTTGAGGTAACCGGCGGCCTGTCCACCGGCGAGGTTATTTACTCCAGCGCTGGTGTAGTAGCGGTGCTTGTCGTTGGTGGTACGGGGGTCATCGGCAAGCACGACGTACTCGTCCAACTTCGGCAGGTACTTATCCGCAAACTCGCGCGGGGTGGAATGCACGCGGAAGAATTGCTCGTCCTTGGTGCGGTAGCTCCACGTAAATTCCTCGGGCGGGGCGCCCAGGTGAATGGCGAGCACGCGTTGGATATCGGTGCGGGCTTGCTTGATAATGCCCCCGCGATCCCCCTCGCCTTCCACCGCACGGTGCGCGGCGCGGCGGATGATGGTGGCGATATCGCGGTTCATCTGGTCGGTGTGGCCGGACGAGTGCACCTCCGGCATGACCTCAGCCGGGACGGCGCCGTACTTGTCCACGAGGTTGGTGAAAAATGACCACCAGCCGCCGTCTTCGCCTGTGAGCTCGAGGGAAGTAGCCACGTCGCGGTCATCCCAGTCGGTGCCATCCTCGGTGAGATCCAACAGCTGGTTGAGCGCGAAGTTGGCGCGCTCTAGTTTGTCGAAGTACTGCAGGTAGGTAAAGGAAAACTCAAAGTCATCGATATTGAGCTCCTTGGCCGCGCGGTGGCGGAACACGTTGAGCGCGGCAAACATCCAGCAGCGTCCGGATCGCATCTGGTCGGTGACGCCGAGGCTATCGAGTTTTACCTCGGTGGTGGGGTAGAGGGCGGTAATGCGGTCGCGGTCGAGGGCCGCCTTGGCCACCCCTACGCTGGTAATGGCATTGCGCGCGATGCGCAGCTGGGAGTCCGCCGCAGCCTCCTCGCGCAATTGGGACAGGAAGTCATTGGTGAGCAAAGTCATATTCACCGTTTTAGCAGACTGCGATCTCACCCGAGGTCGCTGGGTGCTGGATGGGCCGTTAGAGATCGCGACAAATCGCTATAGATGCTCCGCCAGCCGCGCCACGGCTTCGGGGCTTCCCACCTCTTCTGGAAGCCAGGGGATCTCGTGGACCGGGGTATCGGGAAGCTTATCGTGCAAGAGCGCCAGGGCCTCGTCCTCGGCGGCGCGCCGGGATGCCAAGAACTCGCCTTGGTCCGCGGGCGTGCGGCGGTTGACCAGCATGGAACCGACGCGCACGCCATTGCCGGTGAGATCCGCGTGGAACTCGGAAGACTCCAAGACGGGCAGGCGCTCGGCGGTGAGCACGATGTGGAACACGGTCTTCTTTGAGGTCAGCGCAGTGCGCAGGTGCTCGAAGCGCTCGCGGCGCTGGAAGAGCGTGGCGCGGATTTCCTGGTTGCGCCGGTCCACCGGATCATTATCGGTGCCGGACTCCGCGGACATCCCGCGCACCAATGAGCCGAATTTATCGGACTTCTCGCGCCGGGCAAGCAGCCCATCGGTATAGGCAGCCATGATTTCTGGCAGGGCCATCAGCCGGGAGGTGTGACCGGACGGGGCGGTATCGAAGATGAGGTAGTCATACTCGTTAGCGTTTGCGACCAAGGTGGCCATGCGCTCCAAGAGCGCCGCCTCCTGCGTGCCGGGGGATTGGCGGGCCAAATCTAAGTGCTTTTTTACCTCGCCGTGCAGGTGCTCCGGCATGAAGCGGCGCATCGAGGCGCCCACGTTCGCGAGGTGTTCCTCGGTGGCGCGGGCAGGATCGAGCTCGATGGCGGAGAGGGAGGGGGTGAGGTGAGTGGGGGCATCGGAAAGCGTGGCATCAAAGATATGCCCCAGGTTGTGCGCCGGATCCGTGGAGACCAACAGCACGTTGTGGTCCTGGGAAAGGGACAGGGCCGTGGCGGTGGCGAGGGTGGTTTTGCCCACGCCGCCCTTGCCGCCAAAGAACATGATGGGCGCGGTTTCTAGCAGCATTGAATATTCTCCAGGGGTGATTTATCCATGCCCATGCGCGTGTGCCAGGCGTGGAAATCTTCGTAGATCAGCGGCAATAGCTCCAGCGTGTAGTAGCTGGCGGGGTTGGGGATGCCGAGCGCCTCCGAGGCCACCAGCATCATAAATAGGTCATCTTCTTGCTGCTGGGCCTTGGCAAAAACGGCGCGGTACGGGGCTTGGTAGAACTCGTTGAGCCCCGCGCCGAAGGCCTTAAGCTTGTCGAGCATGCTGGGGAAGGGGAGCGTCGGTATCATCATCGGTCCACTCCAAAGGCGGTTCCTTGCGCGCGTTGGAGATAGCGCCGATCGACTCCACGATGACCCAGATGGAGGCGATGACGATGACGACGTCCATGCCGAAGAGCAGCCAGTTCTGATCCGCAAACAGGGACTTGAGCTGTAGCAGCGCTGCCCACAGCGACATGATGGTGACGAAGATGAGCGGGATGATAACCGGCAGGGTAGGCCGACGCAGATGGGTGAGGATGACCACGACGATGGCCAAGGACAGGCTGGCCATGAGCTGGTTGGTGGTACCGAAGAGCGGCCAGATGGTCATGCCGCCGGAGCCGTCCGCGCCCGCAGAGAAGGTCAGGCCGAAGGCCAGGCCCACCGCGATGATGGTAGAGACTAGGGCCGTGATGCGGATGCCCATGATCTCGCCAATTTCCTGGACCACGATGCGCTGCAGGCGCACGCCGGAGTCCATGGTGGTGGCGGCGAAGAGCACGGCCATCGTCGCCAGGATGGTGGCAGACAGCGAGGTGGGAATGCCCAGGCCCTCGTTCATCAGCGCGCCGCCGCCTTGCACGAAGGCATTGACGCCGCCGGCGTTCCACTCGGCGTAGATTTCCTCCCAATTCACCAGGGTCTTAAAGCCAGCGGTGGTGGCGATGATGGTGCCGAGCGCCAGCAGTCCCTCGCCTACAGCGCCGAAGTAACCCACGAAGCGGACATCGGTTTCCTTATCAATCTGCTTAGACGAGGTACCCGAGGCCACGATGCCGTGGAAGCCAGAGATGGCGCCGCAGGCGATGGTGACAAAAAGCAGCGGGAAAATCCCCGGGGTGCCGTCAGGAACGTTCTCGCGCACGGCTGGGGCGGCAAGCTCCGGACGGGTGATGAGAAAGGAGCCGTACAAGATGATAAGACCCACGAAAAGCTGCAGGCCATTGATGTAATCGCGCGGCTGGAGCAGCACCCACACAGGCAGCAGCGAAGCGATGAAGGCGTAGATAAATAGCAGGATGATCCACACGCCGTTGGCGGGAATGCCCAGGACCGTCTCCGGCAACACGACCGGGAAGCGGTCGCCCAAAACCATCAGCGAGTACAGCGCCACCACGCCCACGAGGGAGACCAGCGGCAGGTTCCAGTTCAGGCGGTAGATGGCCTGGCCAATCAGCAGCGCGACGGCAATGGCACCCCACGTAGGAATGACCGCCGAGGGCGTGGAAATAAGCAGGTTCGAAATCACCACGGCGAACGCGGCATTGACCATGAGCAGCAGCAAGAAGATCACGATGAGGAAGAGGTTGCGCCCGCGCTTGCCGATGTAGCGCCCCGACAACGTACCAATCGACTGACCCTTGTGTCGCTGCGAGGCCCACAGCGCACCCAAGTCGTGCATGCCGGCGATGAAGAAGGTGCCTAACGTGACCCACAGGAATGCCGGGAGCCAGCCCCAAATGACGGCCACTGCCGGGCCGATAATCGGTGCCGCACCCGCCACGGAAGTGAAGTGGTGGCCCCACAGCACATATTTATTGGTGGGAACATAATCCACGCCGTCTTTGAGGCGGTGCGCCGGGGTGGTGTAGTTCTCAGATAACCGGAAGATGCTCTTGCCCAGGAACTTGGAATAGAGCAGGTAGCCGGCGGCCATCATCGCGATGCCGACAATGGCGAGGACAAGAGAGTTCATAGTGTGTGTCTCCTCATAGGCGGGAAGGTGGCGTGTCTCACACGTGCGGACAGTATGCCATAACTCACGTATCTATTTGCTTGTGGGGGAGACCGGTGGGCAGATTTATATTTGGCAGGCGGGTCGGAGTACACCTCTTAGTTCAGTCGCAGTGGATAGACGAAAAGCACGGCCCCTGCTCCGAGAGGAACGAGGGCCGCGCGGTGGGTGCTTAAACCGAGTGGCGTTTAATTCTTATCGACGCCGATATTTCCGTCCTTCTTCCACACCACAACCACTGCTGGGCGTGGGGTGGACGTGCCCCCCTCTGGCCAGTGGGAGGTTTGCTTTTCAAAGGTGGCGTCATCGGTTTCGCCTGGGTGCTGGACGTTGACCATCACGCGCTCATCGGTGACGATGGGGCCGCAGGTCTCGGCGCCCGCCGGCACGGTCAGGAAGCACTTGAGCTCACCGCGGGTATCGCCCTCGGTGGTTACGGCGTAGAGGCCGTCGTTGGACTCGAGCGCGTTGCCGTCGGTGGAAATCCACATATTGCCGTGGTTATCAAAGGCCAAGTTATCCGGGCAGGAAATTGGGGATACCTTCTCCTTGTCAAAGCCACCGAAGTAGGTATTGGCCTCCTTCGGATCGCCACAGACCAGGAAGAGATTCCAGGTGAACTTTTCACCAGCGTGGTCATCTTCAATCTCCATGACCAGACCGTTCTTATTTTCCTTGACGGGAGCCCACTCCATCGGATCTTCCTTGTTCTTCTTGGCGTTTTCGCCGGTAGCACCGCGGTAGGAGTTATTGGTCAGGGCCACGTAGACCTTCTCAGAGTCTGGGTGGACCTGCATATCTTCAGGGCGGTCCATCTTGGTAGCGCCCACCTTATCGGCGGCCTCGCGGGTGTAGACGGCAACCTCTTCGGCGGACATGCCATCGACGTGGGACTCGAATTTGTTGTTCTCCGTATCGGAGGTCAGCAGCTTGATCCACTTACCTTCGCCGTCGAAGGCACCGTCCTCTGGCAGTACGCCGGAACCGTCGATCTCATCTTCTGGGGAGTTGCCTTCCATCTTGGCCACGTACAAGGTGCCGTGGTCCAAGATGCTGAGGTTGTGCTCGATGTTGCCTTCTTCGTACTTCTTGGTGGAGATGAACTTGTAGATGTACTCGAAGCGGGAGTCATCGCCGGAGTAGCACACGACGGTGCCATCGGAAGCGATGTGAATATTGCCGGCCTCGTGTTTGAAGCGTCCAAGCGCGGTGTGCTTGACCGGGGTGGACTCCGGGTCCAGTGGGTTAATTTCTACGATCCAGCCGAAGCGGTTGGGCTCATTCGGTTCCTTGGAGACGTCGAAGCGCTTATCAAAGCGCTCCCACTTGCGCTCGGATTCACCATCTTCCATGCCGAAGCGCTCAAGGGATTCCTGTGCCTTCTTGTCATCCAGGTTGGCGTGAGCGAAGTACTGGTCAAAGTTCTCCTCGCCGGAGAGCATGGTGTTCCACGGAGTGATGCCGCCGGAGCAGTTATTCAGGGTGCCCTTGACCTGCTTGCCGGTCTTATCGGCGGAGGTCTTCACAAACTCGGAGCCGGCTGCTGGGCCAACCAGAGTGAACTCGGTCGTGGCGGTGATGCGGCGGTTAAGCGGACCAAACTCGCGCTTGAGTTCACCGGTATTGCCCACCTTGGACACCTCCACGATGGAGTGGCCGTGGCCCGCCCAACCAATCTTGGCCTGCTCTTCGGTGGGGTTATCCGCATCGTAGTTGGGGAACATCTGCGGCTCGGTGGTGTACTCGTGGGAGCAGACGTAGATAAGGCGATTGTCATCATCCGGGTGCTCGATAAGTCCGGCGAAGTCGTTATTGAAGCCGAACTGCTTCTCGGCGGCCTCGGCCGTCTGGTTCTTATCATCAAACTCTGGCGCATCCTTGAACAGCGGGTCTCCCCAGGCGATGAGAACGGACTGCTTATAGCCATCCGGGATGACTACTTCGTCCTTTTCGTTCGGCTCAACTGGGTCAAACTTCATACCCTCTGCGGAGGTGAGTTCTACATTGGCCTCGGAAGTCTTGCCCCCCTTGGCCTCGGAGGAAGAGGCTTCATTGGAGACTTCATCCGGGTTGGAGCAGGCAGCCAACGCGGCGCCGCCGCCGACGGTTACTACGGACAAGCTGCCCGCGCGCAGAGCGGTACGGCGGGAGAACTGGTCACCGAAGTATGGGTTATCAGACTTGTTCTCACATTCACCGAAGCAGGCATTGCCGCACTTGTAGGTGCACGTCAAGCTGGAACGAGAGGATGCGAAGAGACTAGAGAGAAGGTTGCGGCCTTTAAGCGCCATTATTACTGCTCCAAAGAAGGTCGAAAATATTGATAAGACATGGGGTCAGCCATATATATAAGGGGATGCCAGCAACAGTGCGTTGGCCTTGAGGTGACAGCGAAGTGAACTATGCGTAAATCTTTCCCGGGGTAGGGGCGCTATGGGCCAAATCGCGGGTAGCGGGCGGGATCGACTACCCTAGGCTAACGTGAGCGAGCAGAAGAATAATGAAGTAAACGATGTCCCTGAGCAGCTGCGCATCCGCCGCGAGAAGCGCGATCGCCTGCTCGAATCCGGCGTGGAGGCCTACCCGGTATCCGTCGAGCGCACTATCTCCCTCAAGGAATTGCGCCATGATTTCCGCGTAGTGGCCGAGGGCGAAGAGCCGAGCAATGAAGAGGGCGTGACCTACCTGGCCGCTGGTGAGGAAACCGAGGTCACCCACGCTATTGCCGGCCGCCTTATCTTCATGCGCAATACCGGCAAGCTGTGCTTTGCCACCTTGCAGGACGGCGATGGCACCCAGATGCAGGCCATGCTTTCGCAGGCCAAGGTGGGCAAGGAGCGCCTCGATGCCTGGAAGTCCGATGTGGATTTGGGCGACTTCGTCTCCGTTAGCGGCCACGTGGTTGCGTCCCGCCGTGGCGAGCTGTCCATCATGGCTGAGGAATGGACCATGGCGGCCAAGTCCCTGCGCCCGCTGCCGGTGTCCTTCGCGGATATGGCTGAAGATACCCGCGTGCGCCAGCGCTATAACGACCTCATTATCCGCGAAGAGGCCCGCAAGAACGCCATGGTGCGCGTGAAGGTCATGCGTGCGCTGCGCAATTACCTGGAAGGCCAGGACTTTGTAGAGATCGAAACCCCGATGCTGCAGACCCTGCACGGTGGTGCGGCCGCTCGCCCGTTTATCACCCACTCCAATGCGCTCGATATTGACCTCTACCTGCGCATTGCTCCGGAGCTGTACTTGAAGCGCGCCGTCGTCGGTGGCATCGACCGCGTCTTTGAAATCAACCGCAACTTCCGCAATGAGGGTGTGGACCGCTCCCACTCGCCGGAGTTCGCCATGCTGGAGACCTACGCCGCCTGGGGCGATTACAATGATTGCGCCCGCATGACCCGCGAGTCCATCCAGTCCGTGGCCCGCGAGGTCTTTGGTTCTACCACCGTCACGCTTGCCGATGGCACCGATTTCGACTTCGGCGGCGAGCAATGGCCCGAAATCGAGATGTATCCTTCCCTGAATGAGGCCTTGCAGCGCAAGTTCCCCGGTCAGCCGGAGGTCACCATCGATACCGATGTGGAGACCCTTAAAGGTATTGCCAAGGTCATCGGTCTCGACGTGCCGCAGGGCGAAGGCTGGGGCCACGGCAAACTGGTGGAGGAAATCTGGGAGGTCCTGTGCGAGGACCAACTGGAAGGCCCCATCTTTGTGAAGAACTTCCCGGTCGAGACCTCCCCGCTAACCCGCCAGCACCGTTCCGAGCCCGGCGTGACCGAAAAGTGGGACCTCTACGTACGCGGCTTCGAGCTGGCCACCGGCTACTCGGAGCTTGTCGATCCCGTCGTCCAGCGCGAGCGCTTTGAGGACCAAGCCCGCCTTGCCGCCGGCGGCGATGAGGAAGCCATGGTCTTGGACGAGGACTTCCTGGCCGCGATGGAACAGGGTATGCCGCCGACGGCCGGTACCGGCATGGGCATGGACCGCCTGCTCATGGCCCTGACCGGCCTAGGCATCCGTGAAACCGTGCTCTTCCCGCTGGTAAAGCCGGAACAGAAGTAGCCCATACCCGGCGCCCCCACTCGGTGCCCGCCCACGCAGGCACCCGTTAGTTACCGGCTGCAGCCTTCCTTTGGCTGCAGCCTTTTTGTTTGCCCATTGCACCCGCCGCGTGTGCCTCGCAGCCCGAGTTGCACGCCTACTTCTGCCTAGTTCTATCGGTTTCACAAAAGTGCAACCTCCTCGGTGATATCTGAGCGAAAAAGCTACATCTCAGGGCCGAGTTTGCTCAGTTATCACCGAGGACCTATTGCATCGGAGGATGCGCATCAGAAGTTTGCACATCAGAGGATCCACAATCGAGGCCGAACGGGAGGAGTTGCGCATCGGACGCCTCGCTGCGGCAAGTGGAGAACGAGCCGGCGAGCGGCCTCAGGCATCATCTGTGGGAAGCGGGCCAGCGGAGCGGTCATCACGCAGACGCTTGATGATGTTTTCTGCAGAAATCAGGCACATCGGCACGCCGACGCCCGGCACGGTGGTCGCACCGGCGTAGTAGAGGCCGGCCACCTTGCGCGAGGCATTGCGCCCGCGGAAGAACGCAGATTGAAATAGCGTATGTGCCGGCCCCAAAGCTCCACCTGACCAGGAGTGATAGCGCTCGGCAAAATCGGCTGGTCCAAGGCTACGCGTGATGGTGATTCGCTCGCGGAGGTCAGGAATATCGGCGGTGCGGGAAAGTTGGTCGAGGGCGGCATCGGCAATAGCAGCAACGCGCGGGGAAGCCTCGGGATGGTAGGCATCGCCGTGCCCGTAGGCTTCTGCAGCGGGTACTGGGATGAGGAAGAATAAGTTCTCATGGCCTTCTGGTGCCACATCCGCGTCGGTGGCCGAAACCTTCGAAATGTAGATGGACTCAGAGGCGCCGAGGGGGCGTTGCGCTTCCGGTGCGGAAAAGACCGCGCGGAAATCGGGGTCCCAGTCCTGGCTGAACAAAAAGGTGTGGTGAGCTAGCTGCGGGAGCTTCCCCTTTACGCCGGCGAGAACGACCACGGTGCCCAGCCCCGGATTGCGGCGGGCCCAGTAGCGCTCCGGATAGGTGCGCAGCTTCCGGGGCAGCAGCTGATTTTCGGTATGGTGCAAATCCGCGGCGGAGACCACAATATCGGCATCGATGTGCCCGTTCGTTGTGCGGACGCCGGTGGCGCGGGCGGAGGATCCGCCGGCGGTGGTGATGGCGGTGACCTCTTCACCCAAGCGGAACGTGGCGCCGAATTTTTCTGCTTGGCGGTAAATCGCCTGCACCACTGCGTGGAATCCGCCGAGGGGATAGCGCACGCCTTCTACCAGGTCAGTATGGCTTAAAAGGGAATACAGTGCTGGGGCCGCGGCAGGCTCGGAGGAGAGAAAAACCGCTGGGTAGCTCAGAATCTGGCGCAGGCGCGTATCCGAAAATTGCCCGTTGACGTGCTTTTGCAAACTGGTAGTAAGCAGCGCTGCAATTCGCGCTAGCCGATGCCGAATATCTGCATGCACCAGGTTCAACGGCGCCGAAAAGGTGGTGTACAAAAAGTGATCGAGCGCTACGTGGTAGGCGTCGCTGGCAGCTGCCAAATAGGTGCGCACCTGGCTGCCCGCGCCTGGTTCTAGCGACTCGAAGAGTTGGGCCACGTTATCGGTCCCGGAATGAACATCCACGGGGGTAGGGCGCGAGCCGGTGCCAGTAGCGGATTCGGCGGGGCCGCCGGTATATACGCGGTAATCCGGTGAGAGTCCCACCAGATCCAGTTCCTTTTCTGTCGAGGTGCCGCAGAGGGAAAAGAAGTGGTCGAAGGCATCCGGCATGAGGTACCAGGACGGTCCGGTGTCCCAGCGGAACCCAGCCTCCGAATAGCTGCCCGCGCGCCCGCCTACCTCGTCTAGGGAATCTACGACGGTAACCTCGTAGCCCTCTTTTCCGAGGAGGGCAGCGGTGGCAAGGCCGGCGATGCCGGCCCCGATGACGACGGCGTGCATGATGTTCTCCTTAGTACTCGGTGCACTATCGAACCGCGCGCACCGCGCGGGCGGCTAGCCACGCCTTGGTGCGATTCGGCACGGATATGCGGGTGGTGTTTAACTCCGCGGCGGGGGTAGCAGCGAGCCGGTTGGTGAGCTCGGCAAAGATATCGGCGGCCGCGCGCACGCCAACGCGGGCGGAAAGCGGCAAGAGGTTAATGGCTTCTTCGGCGGCGGCGAGCTCGCGGCGGATTTCGGCGATGAGGGCGGATTTGGCGGCCTCGGAAAGCACGCCACCAGCAGCCTGCGGGAAATAGGCCCGGCCGAGGACCGAGGAGTCCTCGCCCAGGTCCCGCAGAAAGTTAATCTTTTGAAACGCGGAGCCCAAGTGGCGCGCACCGCGGTCCATCGCGGCGCGGTCGGCGGCAGAGACGGTCTCTTCCGCTAGGAAGACTTGCACGCACAATAGGCCGATGACCTCGGCGGAGCCGTAGATATACTCGGCGAGTTCCGCGGCGGAATACTCCCGCTGGTTAAGGTCGGCGCGCATGGAATCGAAAAAGGCCACGAGGTGCTCGCGCTGGAAGCCGCAGCGCCTAGCGGTAATGGCATAGGAGTGCACGACGGGATCGGTGTGCAGCCTTTTCTCCGGCGCCGCCAAGATAGCGGCCTCGTAGGCGTCGAGCGCGGCGGCGGCATCGATGCTGGCTTGGTCAGCGGTGCCATCGACAAGCTCGTCCGCGATGCGCACCACGGCATAAAGGTGGCGGATGTCTTCGCGCACCCGCCCGCGCAAAAGGCGCGTGGCCAGGGAAAAACTGGTGGAATACTGCCCCATAACCTGCGCGGCCGCGCGCGAGGCCGCCTGGTCATAGCGAGTCAACATACTTGCAAAAGTAGCACGCGCCCAAAGCGTCCTAGCGGTTGGTGGCCCGCGGCTGGCCCTCGGCAAAGCCGGCGGCCGATTGCACACCCACGGTGGCGCGCTCGTGGAAGCTAGCCAGCGAATCGGCCCCGGCGTAGGTGCAGGACGAGCGCACGCCGGAGATGATGCGGTCCACCAAGTACTCCACGCCGCCGTGTTCCGGATCGAGGTAGATGCGGGAGGTGGAAATGCCCTCTTCAAACATCTCGCGGCGGGCGCGCTCAAAGGCCTCGGTAGCGGAATTGTGCCCGCGCACCGCCCTGCGCGAGGCCATGCCGAACGATTCCTTGTAGAACGAGCCATCGGCGTCCTTGTGCAGGTCACCGGGGGATTCAAAGGTGCCGGCGAACCAGGAGCCAATCATCACATTGGACGCGCCTGCGGCCAGCGCCAGGGCCACGTCGCGGGGATCGCGCACGCCGCCATCGGCCCACACGTGCGCACCAACCTCGCGGGCTGCGGCCCCACACTCCAGCACGGCGGAAAACTGCGGGCGGCCCACGCCGGTTTGCATGCGGGTGGTGCACATCGCGCCGGGGCCCACGCCGACCTTGATAATATCCGCGCCCGCCGCGGCCAGATCGCGCACACCGGCGGCCGTGACCACGTTACCGGCGGCAATCGGCAGGCCCAGATCCAGGGCCTTGACCTTGCGCAGCGCCGCCAGCATGCTGTCTTGATGCCCGTGGGCGGTATCGATGACGAGGACGTCAGCGCCGGCATCGGCAAGCGCCCGCGCCCTGCCCTCAACGTCGCCATTAATGCCCACCGCAGCACCGATGTGCAGGCGCCCCTGCTTGTCGATGCCCGGCTGATACATCGTCGCCCGCAGCGCACCCTTGCGCGTCAAAATGCCCGCCAGCGTGCCATCCGGATTGACCACCGGGGCGAGCTTGCGCGAGGTTGCGCGCAGGCGGGTAAAGGCCTCCTGCGGGTCGATGCCCACCGGCAGGGTCACCAAATCCGTGGTCATGAGCTCGCCCACGGCGGTGAAATTATCCTGCCCGCGCAGATCCTTCGGCGTAATGATGCCCACCGGCAGTGCGCCGTCGACCACGATGGCCGCGCCGTGGGCGCGCTTGTGCAACAGGTTGCTGGCATAGCCCACCGTGTGGTGCGGCTTGATGGTGATAGGGGTGTCATAGACTAGGTCGGCGGCTTTTACCGAGGCGATCGTTTCCGCCGCGGCCTCCAGACTGAGATCCTGCGGCAGGATGACCATGCCGCCGCGTCGGGCGATGGTCTCTGCCATACGGCGGCCGGCCACCGCGGTCATATTCGCCACGATGAGCGGAATCGTATTGCCCGTGCCATCGGCCGCGGTGAGGTCGACCGCCTGCCGCGAGCCAACATCCGAGTAGGTCAGCTCGTAGGGCGGGCGGGAATCATTGAGGAAATGCACTGTGGGATTGCCTAACGTGAATCGAGGGTGCAGGAAAAGACATCTAAATCATACGCCCCAAGTTTTGCAGGTTGAGCCAACTCAGTATCCTGATCTGGTGTCTCAGAATCCCGCTCCGAAAATCTCCGCAGAGGTCATAGCCAACCTCACCATCTTGGTGCTCTCCGCGATGGTGATGATTTTGAACGAAACCGCGCTTTCGGTGGCGCTGCCCACCATCATGGCGGATTTCTCCATCCCGGCGACTTCCGCGCAGTGGCTGCTGACCGGCTTCTTGCTCACCATGGGTGTGGTCATTCCCACCACCGGGTTCCTGATGGATAAATTCACCACCCGGCAGATTTTTGGCGCCTCTACCGGCGTTTTCCTCACGGGCACGGTGTTGGCGGCCCTCGCCCCGGCCTTTGGGCTGCTCCTTGCCGGCCGCGTGCTGCAGGCCGCCGGTACCGCGCTGATGATTCCCACCCTTATGACCGTGGCCATGACGCTCGTTCCACCGCAGCGCCGCGGCACCGTCATGGGCATTATCACCGTGGTCATCTCCGTGGCGCCGGCCTTGGGCCCCACCGTTGGCGGGTTCATTTTGAGCATGGCGACCTGGCACGTCATCTTCTGGACCATGGTCCCGCTCATCGCCGCCATTAGCATCGCCGGCTACTTCCGCCTAGTCAACGTGGGTGAACGCAGGGATACCCCGCTCGATATTCCGTCGGTATTCTTATCCGCCCTGGCCTTCGGCGGGCTCATTTATGGCTTATCGTCCATCGAAAAGATGGTGGAGGGCGGCTCGCTTGCCGATGCCCTCCTATTCCTCCTCGGCATCCTCGCCCTCATCACCTTTACCGTGCGCCAACACCGGTTGGCCAAGGTAAACCGCGCGCTATTGGACCTGCGCCCGTTTAAGGTCCGCAATTTCACCCTCGCGGTCATCGCCATGCTGCTCATGTTCGCCCTGCTGCTGGGTACGGTGAATATCTTGCCCATTTATCTGCAGACCTCGCTGGCGGTATCCTCGCTGGTCACCGGCCTCGTGGTCATGCCGGGCGGCCTCTTGCAGGGCGGGATATCCCCGATTGTGGGGCGGATTTATGACGCCCTTGGCCCCCGGCCCCTGTTGATTCCTGGCGCCATCATGTTTTCTGCCGGCATCTGGCTGATGACCCTGCTGACAGAAAACAGTGAGGTATGGATGGTCATCGGCATGCATGTCCTGTTCGCCGTGGGCATCGCGCTCATGATGACCCCGCTGATGACGGTCTCGCTGTCCTCGCTTCCCGATGACCTCTACTCCCACGGCTCTGCCATCTTGAATACGCTGCAGCAGCTCGCCGGCGCGGCGGGTACCGCCTTCCTCGTGGCCTTTTTGACCAGCGGCACCAAGTCCGGCCAAGCCGAGGGCATGAGCGAGGCCGCCGCCACCGCCCAAGGCGCGCACTGGGCCTTCCTTTTCGCCGGCGTGCTCTCGCTTTTCGTGCTCGTGCTAGCGCCGCTGCTCAAGCGCGTGCCCGCCGCCGACTAGCGCCGCGCGGACTAGCGCCGAGCGGAGTAACCCCTGCCGGGAGAGCGCGGACCGGTCAGCCTCGCCAGCTCTCCTCCGGCGCCTACTGCGCGCACAGCGGTAGCTTTAGCCGCGCGGATTCGGCATTATCGCCCCACACCATGAAGATGGACTGGGTACCTTCCACGGCCATAACGTAGGTCTGCGGATCCGTTGAGGCCTCGTAGCTTTGGATGGTGCACTTATCGTTGGATAGCTCTACTGGGTCAGTGTTTGGGAGGACGGCATCGCGTTCTTCCACACTGGGGTAGTAGGCGGCGGTGTAGTTGAAACCATCGCCCGAGCAGGTGATCTTCGCTTCTTGTCCATCCTCTGGGGCGCGGGAGGAACACTCCGCACCGAGCGCGCCGTCTTGGCCGCTGCGCGAGCCGATCAGGCTCGGATAAGCATCCGCCAAGTTCTTTTCCTTGTCATCCCAGCTGGGGTAGGACAGGAAGAACCACAACGCGCCCGCGGCGGCCACCGCGATGACGGCCAAAACAGAAATGAGCGCGATGAGCCCGCCCTTGCCCTTCTTCTTTGGCGGGGCCGCATTCATCGGCGGCATCGGCTGTTGCTGGTACTGCTGCTGGTATTGCTGTTGATACTGCGGCCCGGCCTGGTTCTGCGGTGGGAACTGTTGCTGCGGTTGTGGCGGGAACTGTTGTTGCGGCTGGGACTCGGGCTCTGCGGCCTGCACCGGCGGGAATTGTGAGGTATCGAGATCCCGCTCGGGGCGCAGCGCCTTAACGACCTCTTTAGCGCTCGAGAAATCCTTGTCGGGTTTAAAAGAAGGACACGTGGCGGTAACGAGTTCTTGGAAGGCGCGGACCGCATCGGCACCCGTCGCGCTCTTCGCCTTTTCCGAATCTTTCTCGGCGGTTTCCTCCGCCGTGCTTGCACCGCCTGGGCCAGCGGCGGCGAGGACGGCGACCTCTTTATCCTCATCCACGAAAACGCGCTCGGCCTTGAGTCCATGGACGGCGAAATCCGCGCGGTTGCGGCTAATCAGGAAATCCACCGCTCCGGCCACGGGGGTGAGGATTTCTTGGGCGCGGAGTTTGGTGGGGGCATCGGCAAGCGCGGGCAAGGCTGTGCCCTTACAGCCCTTGCGGACCAAGAACTCCTGGCCATCCGCGGTGGTGCCAGAGCCCACCAGGGCGGCGAGCGCGGGGTGGTGCAGGCCGTGCAAGGCGGTAGAGGCCTTGACGATGCCCTCTACCCCCGCCGCAAAGATCTCCACCGTAAATTCCTCGTGCGTGGAGCCATCCTCCACGGCAAAAAGGGTGGAGTTGGACCCCTCATCCAGCACTGCCTTTTCGTGCAGGTTGTGCTGGGAAGCAAAGAATTCGGGAAGGTGCGGCACGGCTATTTTATTCCTTTGTATCTACGAGACGACAGGGAGAATGAAGAAGATTCTAGGGCAAAAAGGCCCTGTTCGCTACCGGCGTACACCCATGTGAGCTGCGAGTATGGGCGGTTTGGGCCGTTTATAGGGCGATGGGGGCCAAAAAGAGGAAATCCTTTGGGGCGTGCGGCGTTACAGTGGGTACCACATTAGAAGCGAAAGTTTAGGGGAGTCATGTTCGAGAGGTTTACAGACCGTGCTCGTCGCGTCATCGTTTTGGCGCAAGAAGAAGCACGCATGCTTAACCACAACTACATCGGAACCGAGCACATCCTGCTCGGCCTTATCCACGAGGGAGAAGGTGTAGCTGCCAAGGCTCTAGAGTCCATGGGCATTTCCTTGGAGGACGTGCGCCGTGAGGTAGAGGAGATCATCGGCCAGGGCAGCCAGCCGCACACCGGCCACATTCCTTTTACCCCGCGCGCTAAGAAGGTCCTTGAGCTGTCCTTGCGCGAGGGCCTGCAGATGGGTCACAAGTACATCGGCACGGAGTTCCTCCTGCTCGGACTTATCCGTGAGGGCGACGGCGTTGCCGCACAGGTGCTGACGAAGCTCGGCGCTGATCTGCCGCGCGTGCGCCAGCAGGTTATCCAGCTACTGTCCGGCTACGAGGGCGGCCAGCAAGAAGGCGGCGGCGACTCGAACCAGACCCCAGGCCCCATCGGCGCGGGCGCAGGTTCCGGCGCCGGTGCCGGCGGACGCGGTGGTTCCGGCGGCTCGGGCGAGCGCTCCAACTCGCTCGTGCTGGACCAGTTCGGCCGCAACCTCACCCAGGCAGCCAAGGACGGCAAGCTAGACCCCGTCGTTGGTCGCGAGTCTGAGGTTGAGCGCATCATGCAGGTGCTCTCCCGCCGTACCAAGAACAACCCGGTGCTCATCGGTGAGCCCGGTGTTGGTAAGACCGCTGTGGTTGAGGGCTTGGCGCTGGACATTGTCAACGGCAAGGTCCCAGAAACCCTTAAGGACAAGCAGCTTTACTCGCTTGACCTGGGTTCTTTGGTCGCCGGTTCCCGCTACCGGGGTGACTTTGAGGAACGCCTGAAGAAGGTTCTTAAGGAAATTAATCAGCGCGGTGACATCATCTTGTTCATCGACGAGATTCACACCCTCGTCGGTGCCGGTGCCGCCGAAGGTGCCATCGACGCTGCTTCGCTGCTCAAGCCCAAGCTTGCCCGCGGTGAGCTACAGACCATCGGTGCTACCACCCTGGATGAGTACCGCAAGCACATCGAAAAGGATGCCGCGCTGGAGCGTCGTTTCCAGCCGGTGCAGGTCGATGAACCTTCGCTGGATGATACTTTCCTCATCCTGAAGGGCCTGCGCGATAAGTACGAGGCGCACCACCGCGTGTCCTACACCGATGAGGCACTGCACGCTGCCGCGCAGCTGGCGGACCGCTACATCAATGACCGCTTCTTGCCGGATAAGGCCGTCGACCTCCTCGATGAGGCCGGTGCCCGCATGCGCATCAAGCGCATGACCGCCCCGAAGGGCCTGCGCGAGGTCGATGACCGCATCGCAGAGGTTCGCCGGGAAAAGGAAGCGGCTATCGATGCCCAGGACTTCGAAAAGGCCGCCGGCCTGCGCGATGACGAGCGCAAGCTGGGCGAGGAGCGCTCCGAGAAGGAAAAGCAATGGCGCTCCGGTGACCTGGAGGAAATCGCCGAGGTGGGCGAGGACCAAATTGCTGAGGTTCTGGCGCACTGGACCGGCATCCCCGTGCTGAAGCTGACGGAGAAGGAATCTTCCCGCCTGCTCAACATGGAAGAAGAGCTGCACAAGCGCATCATTGGCCAGGACGAGGCGGTCAAGTCCGTCTCCCGCGCCATCCGCCGCACCCGTGCAGGCCTCAAGGATCCACGCCGTCCTTCCGGTTCCTTCATCTTCGCCGGCCCGTCCGGTGTGGGTAAGACCGAGCTGTCGAAGTCGCTGGCTAACTTCCTCTTCGGTTCGGATGATGACCTCATCCAAATCGATATGGGCGAGTTCCACGACCGCTTCACCGCCTCCCGCCTCTTCGGTGCTCCTCCGGGATACGTTGGCTACGAAGAAGGCGGCCAGCTGACCGAGAAGGTTCGCCGCAAGCCATTCTCCGTGGTGCTTTTTGATGAGATCGAAAAGGCCCACAAGGAGATCTACAACACCTTGCTGCAGGTGCTGGAAGATGGCCGGCTTACCGATGGCCAGGGTCGCGTCGTCGACTTCAAGAACACCGTCCTCATCTTCACCTCGAACCTGGGTACCCAGGACATCTCGAAGCCGGTGGGCTTGGGCTTTACCGGCGCCAGCGAGAACGATTCGGACGCCCAGTACGAGCGGATGAAGGCAAAGGTCAACGACGAGCTGAAGAAGCACTTCCGCCCCGAGTTCCTGAACCGTATCGATGACGTCGTGGTCTTCCACCAGCTCACCCGCGAGCAGATCGTGCAGATGGTTAACCTGCTCATTGACCGCGTGGGTACCCAGCTGGAGGAGCGCGATATGGGCATCGAGCTCACCGATAAGGCCCAGAACCTCCTGGCCCAGCGCGGCTTCGACCCGGTTCTTGGTGCTCGTCCGTTGCGCCGCACCATTCAGCGCGATATCGAGGACCAGCTCTCGGAGAAGATCCTCTTCGGCGAGATTGGCGCCGGCGAGATCATCTCGGTCGACGTCGAAGGCTGGGACGGCGAGTCCAAGGACGACTCCGGCGCTACGTTCACCTTCACCCCGCGCCCGAAGCCGCTGCCGGATGACATCGATGAGCCTTCGCTTGCCGATGCCTCCGTTCGCGACAACGACCCCTCCGACGGTTCCGATTCGGATGACTCCGATTCCGACGGCGACAACGGCGACGGCAACGGTCCGAAGGGCAGCGGTTCCGGTTCCGACAATGACGGCATCGACACCAACGGCGAGCCGGATGTCATTTCCCCGGATGTGCCTTCGGAAAAGCCGAGCCCCGGTAACTCCGACGACGATGGCAAGAACCCGCCACCAGCAGGTGCTGGCCAGCCGATGTAACTAATCGGCTCGGCTCGCCCCGCCCCGGCTTGCATAACCACCCACGGTTCCACCGCGAACCCTGGGTGGTTTTTCGTATGTGCCCAGCGTGGTGCACGGGGGTATTGCTAAAATGACCGGTTATGGGACTTCAGTATCGTTCGCGCAAAAAGACCGGCAAGAATAGCTGGATTAACATCTCCGGATCCGGTGCTTCCATGTCCACGAAGATTGGTCCGGTGACCTTTAATTCTCGCGGCGGCATGTGGGTCAACCTCCCTGGCGGGCTCAACTTCCGCGGCCGTTGGCGTTAACGATTCTCTGTGCTTCAACGCTGATAGGCCCGGCGGGAGGTTAAACCGGCAGGTGGAAGAGGCCGGCGGAGTTTTGCTCGGCGAGGCCATCGTCAAGCAGCGAAGCCAGCGCGCGGGAACGTTGCGCGGCATCGGGCCAAACCACGTCGATAGCGGACTGCGGCACTGGGTGATCGGCGGCGCGCAGCACGTCTAGAATCTTGCCGCGCACCTGCCTATCGGTCCCAGCAAATTTTTGCACGCGCTTTTTCGCGCGGGTTTGTTCCGCGGCGGAAGGCTCGGGGCACCCGGCGAGCTGCCAGGCACACGTCGCGCGCAGGGGACAACGCTTGCAATCGGGATTTTTCGCCGTACACACCAGTGCGCCGAGCTCCATGAGCGCAGCAGAAAACCGCGGCCCGTTGCGCTCGGGCAAGAGGGCGGCCACAGCGGCGAGCTCGCGCTTGGAGGGCGACGGGGCGAGGAAATTTCCGTCCTCGGCGCGGGCATAGACGCGGCGCACGTTGGTATCGACCACCGGCACGTTCTGGCCAAAGTAAAAGCACGCCACGGCGCGGGCGGTGTAGTCGCCGATTCCAGGCAGTGCGAGCAGCTCATCCACGTCTGATGGAACCTTGTCCATTACCCCCGCACACTCCCAGAGCCGCAGCGCGCGCCGCGGGTAGCCGAGCTTGCCCCAGGCGCGCAGCACCTCGGCGCGGGAGGCTTGGGCGAAGTCCGCGGGGGTGGGCCAGCGCCGCATCCATTCCTCCCACACGGGGGCGACGCGGGCGACGGGGGTCTGCTGGCTCATGACCTCGGAAAGGAGCACTCCCCAGGCGGAGGTACCGGGGCACCGCCAGGGCAAATCGCGTTCATTGGCGTCAAACCAGGAAAGAAGTGCGTGCGTATCCATCTCGCAGGACAGTCTAGGGCATTAAAATATAGTTCATGCCATTAAGTAACGTTGCCCACGAGCCGCAAGCCGTCTGGGAGGCCCTCCAGGCCGGAAACCAGCGCGTCATCGACGGCACCATCATGGATCTCAACAAGATTTATGAGCGTGACGGGCTCACCAAGGGCCAGGATCCCCGCGTGGTGGTCCTGGCTTGCTCGGATTCCCGCGCGCCCATCGAGCACATCTTCAATATCGGTTTCGGCGATGCCTTCGTCATCCGCACCGCCGGCCACATCCTGGACGCCTCCGTGCTGGCTTCCTTGGACTATGCGCTCGACCACCTGCACCCCAACCTGCTGGTGGTCTTAGGCCACCAGTCCTGCGGTGCGGTGGCGGCCGCGGTGGATTTTGTGCGCGGCGGCGAGCTGCCCATCGGTCTGCAGCGGCCCATCATCGAGAAGGTCGCGACGTCCGCTTGGACTGCGGGCCCAGATGCCACGCTTGCCGATGTCGAGCGTCAACACACCCTCCAAACCGTCACCCAGGTCGTGGCCAGCATCCCTAATGTGCGCAAGCAGCTTGACGATGGCTCCTTCGGCATCGTCGGCGCCCGCTATCTCCTCGAAGAATCGCGCGTGGAGCCATTGCACTCCTACGGCGTGGAGTTGACACGCGGAGCCGGCTTAGCGGATCCAGGGGCGTCTACCACTTAAAATTGAGTGCGTGAACCAGAAAAAGCCCCTTCCAGAAGAGATCTATAAGCGCCGCCGGGTTGCCGCGCTTATCATCGTGATCGTCCTGGCCGTGGTGCTGATCTGGGCGGCGGTTGCCGCCTTTGGCGGCGATAGCGACGATTCCGTTGCCGCGTCCTCAGAGTCTTCGGCGGCAACCACGTCCGCCGAAACCACCAGCGAATCCGCAACCACGTCCACGGATTCGACGAGCGAATCCGAATCTGCCTCCGAGTCGGAAGCCAAGGATGGGGAAGAGGGGGCATCGGAAAGCAAGGAGCCCGAGGAATCCGTGCACGCTGCGAAGGACACCTGCTCGCTTGAGGACTTGGAGGTGCGCACCTCCATGCTCAACTACTCCGTGCCGGACGGCGAGCTGCCGAAGTTCTTCATGACCGTCACCAACCCCACCGCCGCGGATTGCAAAATCGACCTAGATGAGAACTCGCTGCGCTTCGAGGTCTACAAGATGACCGATAACCAGCGCGTATGGTCCGATACCGATTGCTACGCTTCCGTGCAGACCGGTGAGCAGACCTTCCCCGCGGGCAAGGACCTGAAATTCGAGGCTGAATGGTCCCGCCAGGCATCCGAACCGGGCAAGTGCACCGACCGCCCGACCGCCGAGCCGGGTGCCTACTTCGCCCACACTGTCATCGGCGATAATTCCTCCCCGCCGCAGGACTTCACCCTCCGCTAAGCGCGCGGCCTCCTTACAGTCGGCCGCGCGGAACCAACCCGCGCGTTATCTGCTCGGGCGGAAGCATCCCGCGTGGGAGTCCGCGCCGCCGGAGCGCCCTCCCCTCGGCAACAGCTCGGCAAGAACCAGTCACCGGTTACGGTTGAACTACGGCTGGACTGCGGCGAGGGCCTCGCCAAGCGTTGCGACTTGGCGCACCTGCATGCCGTCCACGGGGTTGATTTCCCCGCGTGGGACAATCGCCCGCTTGTATCCCAGCCGCGCCGCCTCCTGCAGGCGCCGCTCAATATTCGGCACGGGCCGCAGCTCGCCGGCCAAGCCCACCTCGCCGATGACCACCGTCTTCGCCGGCAGCGGCTGCTCGTGCAGCGAGGACCAGGTAGCCAGCGCCACCGCGAGGTCGGTTGCGGTTTCGGTAATCCGCATGCCGCCCACCGTGGCCACATAAGCATCCTTATCGTTCGTGCGCTGGCCGGCGCGCGCCTGCAATACGGCGAGCACCATGGGCACGCGGTTGGCATCGAGTCCCGTGACCACGCGCCGCGGGTTCTTCGCCACGGGGTCCACGGTCAGCGCCTGGACCTCGGCGAGGATGGGCCGCACGCCGTCCATGGCGACGGTCACCGCGGAGCCATCCGGCGTCGTGCCCCGGTGGGAGAGGAAGAGCCCCGACGGGTCCGCGACCTCCCGAATACCCCCGGCGGTTTGCTCGAAACAACCTACCTCATCGGTCGCGCCGAAGCGGTTTTTCATCCCGCGCAGCATGCGTAGGCTGGACTGCCGGTCGCCCTCGAAGTTTAGGACGACATCGACAAGATGCTCCAAAACCCGCGGTCCCGCCACGTTTCCGTCCTTGGTCACGTGCCCTACCAGCAGCACGGGGATGCCGGTGGATTTCGCAAGCGAGGTCAGCGCCGCGGTCACGGCGCGCGATTGCGCGACGCCGCCGGGCACGCCTTCTACCCCCACTGCATGCATGGTCTGCACGGAGTCCACGATGATGAGCCCGGGCTTGATGGCATCGACGTGCCCAAAGACGGCATCCAGGTTGGACTCCGCCGCGAGGTACAGCGATTCTTGCAGCGCCCCGGTGCGTTCGGCGCGGGCGCGGACCTGGCCGGCGGATTCCTCGGCGGTGGCGTAGAGGACGGTGCGGTCGAGCTGGGCCCATCGGGAGGCGACCTCGAGAAGCAACGTGGATTTGCCTACACCGGGTTCACCGGCCATAAGAACCACGGACCCTGGCACGATACCGGAGCCCAGCACGCGGTCGAGCTCGCCGATGCCCGTGCGCACCGTCTTCGTCGCCTGCGCGCCCACCTGCGTAATGGGCTGTACCGGGCTCGTGGGTGCCACGCTTGCCTGCCCGCCGCTTGCCGATGCCCCCGCCACCACCGGTGCCTTTTCCTCCATCGTCCCCCACGAACCGCAATCGGGACAGCGCCCGAGCCACTTGGGGGAGACATAACCGCATTCAGAGCAGGTGTGGACGGGGCGAGATTTTTTGGCCATGGTGTAGAGCCTAGAACGTGGCGGGAAAAACAACGAACGCGCCCGTGCTCCACGGGGAGAGCAGGGCGCGCGTGCGGTGGGGGCTTTTAGTGGTGCGAGTCACCGGTATTCGCGTCGGTGGTGTAGCCCTCTGGGGATTCCACATCGCGGTCGTACTTACCGGACTCCATCTGGGAGACGGCGACGGTGGCGTCGACCTCGATGGAGCCGTTGGAGAACTCGAAGGTTACCGGGCGGTGGCCGGCGTAGCCAAAGTCATCGTTATCCAGGTGGGTGGCCACGTACTGTACGGTCTCGGAATCGTGATCCGGAGTGGCGTCCAGGTTCTCCTGGGAGTCCGCCACGATGGAGTGATCGCGCTTGAGCGGCTGGGTCTGCTTCATCTCGACGGTTTGGCCGTCGACCTTCACGGACTTCAAGGTGATGACATCGGTTTCATAGCCCTGGTTGACGGCGTTGAACTTCAACGCGGCGCCACCGTCTGGCTCAGCCAGGATGGTGACATCGCGGACGGCAATCTTATCGTCATCGGTGCTGGCAGAAGCGCCATCAACCGCAGCTACCTTCTCTGCCGTCTGGGCGACGTGGCCTGCCGAGCAAGAAGCCAGCGCCAAAGCGGAGACGGCGGTAACGGAAATAATGGCACCGCGACGGGCGGCGGACTTCAGGGACTGCACGTTGAGCATCCTCCATCAATTGCGATCTCAGGGCTTATCAAATCTTTAGCCTAGTCCCTTTCGATATAAAGTACACAGTTTCTCGCTAACCTAGCGGGTAGTCCGTGGGGGTAATCGGGGGCATCCGGTGGTGGGCAGGGCGCGCGTGATAAAATGACGGCCTTAGCTATCGGCATATTCACGGGATTATAAGGAGTGGCAATGGAATATAAGGTCGGCGAGGTCGTCGTCTACCCGCACCACGGCGCGGCGGTCATCGAGGATATCGAAACCCGCGAAATGGGCGGCGAAGAGCTGGAATACCTCGTGCTGCACATCAACCAATCCGATCTCGTCGTCCGCGTACCTAAGAAGAATGCGGATAACGTCGGCGTGCGCGATGTCGTGGGTAAGGAGGGCCTGGAAAAGGTCTTCTCCGTGCTGCGCGATGAAGACGTGGAAGAGGCCGGCAACTGGTCCCGTCGCTACAAGGCCAACCAGGAGCGCCTTGCGTCCGGCGATATCAACAAGGTGGCAGAAGTGGTGCGCGATCTCTGGCGCCGCGACCAGGACCGCGGCCTGTCCGCCGGCGAGAAGCGCATGCTGGGCAAGGCCCGCACCATCCTGGTGGGCGAGCTGGCGCTGGCGCAGCCGGTCGATGACAAAAAGGCCGATACCATGATGGAAGAAATCGACGCCACCATCGAGCGCCACCGCGCCGCCGGCTTGGTCGATGATCAGTCCATTACCACCGATATCGACAACGACATCGATCTCGATGACCTCTCCTTCGACGACGAAGACTAAACCCCGCGTTATCGCCTTAATCGCCGCGGCCGGGCAAGGCACCCGCCTCGGCGCGCAGGTGCCCAAGGCCTACGTCGAACTGCACGGGCGCACCCTGCTGGAGCGATCCATACGCACCATGGCCAACTCCGGCCTCGTGGACGAGGTCATTGCGGTGGTGAGCCCGGCTATGGAGGGGGAAGCTGGGGGCATCGTCAAGCGCGTGGGCGCAGATATCCCGGTGCGCCTGGTGCATGGGCGCGGCGAGCGCGCCGATTCCATTTGGGCCGGCCTGCAGGCAATTCCGGACGAGGATGCCGTGGTGCTCATCCATGATGCCGCCCGTGCGCTTACGCCCACCGCGATGGTCGAGCGGGTGGCGCGGCGCGTTCTTGCCGGTGCGCCCGCCGTCATTCCGGTGGTTCCCGTGACCGATACCATCAAGGAGGTCGCCGGTGACACCGTCATCGGCACCCCCGATCGCGCCTGCTTGCGCGCCGTGCAGACCCCGCAAGGTTTCCGCCTCGCCGCGCTGCGTCAGGCCAACCTGGATTATTGGCGCAAGCAGCCGGATTTCACCGCCACGGACGATGCCAGCCTGATGGAATGGCACGGCCAGCGCGTGGAGACCGTGCCGGGCGATATCCTCGCCTTCAAAATCACCACCCCCACGGACCTGACCCTGGCCCGCGCCCTTGCAGAGGAGCAGCATGACTGAGCCCATCATCCCCCGCGTCGGCATCGCGACCGACGCCCACCAGATTGAAGCCGGTAAGCCCTGCTGGATTGCCGGGCTGCTTTTCGATGACGCCCCCGGCTGCGAAGGCCACTCCGACGGCGATGTCGTAGCCCATGCGCTTGTCGATGCCCTCCTCTCCGCCTCCCACCTCGGCGATCTCGGCTCCTTCGTGGGGGTGGGCCGGCCCGAATACGATGGTGTCTCCGGCGCCCAGCTCCTGCGCGAGTGCCGCGAGCTGCTGGAATCGGAAGGTTTTATCATCGGCAATGCCGCAGCCCAGCTCATTGGCCAGACGCCGAAGATGGGCCCGCGTCGCGAGAAGGCCGAGGCCGTGCTTTCGGAAATCCTCGGCGCGGATGTTTCTATTTCCGCCACCACGACCGACCATTTGGGCTTTACCGGCCGCAAAGAGGGCCGCGCGGCGGTAGCAACGGCCGTTGTCTGGCGGCGCCAACACTAACCCCGCGCACGGGTGATTTAGACTGGGTGGCGTGAGTACTTTGCGCATTTTTGACACAGCCACCCGCAGCCAACGCGACTTCGAGCCGATTCGCCCCGGCCACGCCTCCATCTACTTGTGTGGCGCCACCCCGCAGGCGCAGCCGCACATCGGCCATCTGCGGTCCGGCGTGGCTTTCGATATCCTGCGCCGCTGGCTGCTCGCGCAAGGCTATGACGTCGCGCTCGTGCGCAATGTCACCGATATCGATGACAAGATTCTCACCAAGGCCGCCGAGAATAATCGCCCCTGGTGGGAGTGGGTGTCCACCTACGAGCGCGAGTTCACCAAGGCCTATAACCTGCTCGGCGTGCTCCCGCCGTCCGTGGAGCCCCGCGCGACGGGGTTTGTCACCCAGATGGTCGAGTACATGCAGCGGCTTATCGATGCCGGCTTTGCCTACCCCGTTCCCGCCCCCGATGGCGCGGCCGGATCCGTGTACTTTGACGTCGAGGCCTGGACCAAGGCGGAAGGATCCGACTACGGCGCGCTTTCTGGCAATCGCGTCGAGGAGATGGAACAGGGCGAGTCAGACAACGCGGGCAAGCGCAGTCCGCTGGACTTCGCCCTGTGGAAGGCCGCCAAGCCGGGCGAGCCGAGCTGGCCCACCCCGTGGGGCCGCGGCCGCCCGGGCTGGCACTTGGAGTGCTCTGCCATGTCGACGTACTACCTGGGTTCCAATTTCGATATCCACTGCGGCGGCTTGGACCTGCAATTTCCGCACCACGAAAACGAGATCGCGCAATCGCACGCGGCTGGCGATAAGTTCGCCAATTACTGGATGCATAACCACTGGGTGACGATGGCCGGCGAGAAGATGTCGAAATCGCTCGGCAACGTGCTTTCCATCTCGAACATGCTAGAGCTCGTGCGCCCAGTGGAGCTGCGCTACTACCTGGGCTCTGCGCATTACCGCTCCGTGCTGGAATACTCCGAATCCGCGTTGACGGAGGCGGCGGCGGGCTACCGGCGGATTGAGGACTTCGTCAAGCGCTTTGCAGGCGTCGAACGCGGCGATTGGACGCCGGACTTCGAGGACGCCATGAATGACGATATCGCCGTGCCCAAGGCGCTGGCCGCTATCCACACCACCGTGCGCGCTGGTAATAAGGACCTGGCCGCCGGGGACGAGGACGCCGCCCGAGCGAAAGCTGCCCAGGTGCGCGGGATGGCGCACGTACTTGGATTTGATCCGCTGGAGTGGGAAGATGGAGGCGAAGCTAGCGGGGCAGACGCGGCGCTCGATGCGCTGGTCCAGGCAGAACTGGAACGGCGCACGCAGGCCCGCGCGGAAAAAGACTTCGCTACTGCCGATGCCGTGCGTGACCGCCTCACTACCGTCGGCATTACCATTACCGATACCCCAGACGGCCCCACGTGGTCGTTGACCCAGCGCTAAGCAGCGTTTCGCTGTTATTTCCGCTGGTTATTGAACGGTTTCCTCGAAAGGACTGAAACGATGGCACGAACCCATGGCCGCGGTGGCGCGGGCATCCGCAAGACGAATAAGAAGGGCGCTACCAAAGGCTCCGGCGGCCAGCGCCGCAAGGGCCTAGAAGGCAAGGGCCCCACCCCAAAGGCCGAGGACCGCGTCTACCACGCCAAGCACAAGGCGAAGCTGGAGCGTGAGCGCCGCAACTCGGGGCGCCACCAGAAAGAAACCGCAGAGATGGTGGTGGGCCGCAATCCGGTCATCGAGTGTCTGCACGCCAAGGTGCCGGCCACCACGCTCTACATCGCTGCCGGAACTCGCAATGATAAGCGGCTTTCCGAGGCAGTGTCCATGTGCAATACCCGCAATATCCCCATCATCGAGGTCCAGCGCCACGAGATGGACCGCATGACGGGAAATGGCATGCACCAGGGCATCGGCTTGCATATTCCGCCGTACAAGTACGCCGCGGTGGAGGATTTGATTGCCAACGCCGCCGAGAACCCGCGCCCCGGCATGTTCGTCATCCTGGATAACATCACTGACCCGCGCAACCTGGGTGCCGTCATCCGTTCCGTGGCCGCTTTTGGCGGCGATGGCGTGATCATTCCAGAGCGCCGTTCGGCTTCTGTTACCGCGGTGGCCTGGCGCACCTCGGCTGGTACCGCTGCCCGTTTGCCGGTCGCCCGCGCAACGAATATCACGCGCACCGTGAAGGAATTCCAGAAAAACGGCTACCAAGTCGTCGGCCTCGACGCCGGCGGGGATCACACGTTGGATACCTATGAAGGCGGCACGGACCCCGTGGTCATCGTCATCGGCTCCGAGGGCAAGGGAATTTCGCGCTTGGTCAGCGAAACCTGCGATGTCCTCATGTCCATTCCCATGACCGGGTGGGTTGAGTCTCTCAACGCCTCCGTTGCCGCGGGCTCGGTGCTATCCGAGTTCGCGCGCCAACGCCGCGCCGTCGAAAAGTAACCCATTCCCGCCGCGCCAGCTCGCCGCGACGGATAAGCGCCACCCACGTTCGGTGCTGGCAAAGTCGAGCACGCAGAATCGCCTCCTCAGCCGCCGGTGCGGTTGTCGGCGCAACTAGTGTCAGGGGCGCTGGGTCCTTTGCGGGCACAACCTTCTGGGTGCGAAGTTTTGTAGGCCGCAACGATTAATCATTATCTGCCCAGGGCGGCAGCCATCGGATGGTTCCGTTGACCCGGGCTAAGTGCCCGCGCAAGGGCGGGGCGTTGGGATCGTCGTCGTTCACGCCATTGTGGTACGGACAGGCGATGGTCAAGTTTCGCGGGTTGGTCTCCCCACCATTTTTCCAGGCATTGAGGTGGTGAACCTGGCATTCATCGGCGGGGTAGCGGCACTCCGGCCACGGGCAGACCGGGTTTTCGGCCGCTGCCATCAGGCGTTGCTTTGCAGAAGCAAAGCGCGAGGTGCGGTAGAGGTTTACCGGGCCTTCCACTGGATGAATGAGCGTGACGTAGCCGTGCTCGGTAAAAGCCCGTCGAACCAGCTCAGCGCCGGTCATTGTGGCGCCATTGGTCAGCTGGACCACGACATCGCCGTAAGAGTCAGGGCCTAGGCCAGGGCCAGCAGCGGCATTGGAGCAGGAACCGTCAGGGGAGCCAGAGGCGGAATCGGCGCTGGGCTTCGAGTTTGTGCCGGCTGATGAGCCGACGCGGGCGTTGGAGCTCGAGCCGGGCTGAGGGCTAGTGCTAGAGCCAGGCTTGTTGCCAGTGGCAGACTTGGAGCCAGCGGCCGGTTTGGGGTCGGAGCCGAAATCGACGATGCGATCGAGCTCGTCGAGGCGGAGTACGACATTGGTCGTCACGCTGGGGCGGGCGGCGGCCTCGCCGTGGAAGATATTCTGCACGGAGGCAAGCGGGGCATCTTTATCAATCGCGGCGTGCATATCGGCGATATCGGCGGACGGGCCGGTAATGGACATTGTCCAGGGGCCGTCAGCGCGGCGATAAATCTTCACGCCGGGCTGGCGCTTCACGGGGCCCTTGAGCTCTTTGACGCGGGCGCGGCCCCGCTTATCGATATCCGAGACCTTTCCCTTCATCCCACACAATTCGCGCCGCAGCGCCCAGGCATCGCGCTTCTTCTTCAGCTTGGCGGCGTGGCGCTCGATGGTAAGCAATGCCGTGAGGCTGTGCCCGTTGGAGCGGCTCGCAGCGATGGATTCGCGTTGTTGGCGGCGGAAGGCGGTGGTGCCGAAGTAGGTTTCGGCAAGCGTGAGCAGGCGGGTGGCGGTGGTATCGGGGCACCCGGCCGCAATCAGCGCGCGCACAGACATGCCGTGGCAGTCGGCGATGATATCCATGCCGGGTGCCAGGCCCTTGAGAAATGTCTGCAGCGCGTTCATGCCCCAGAGATTAAAGAGCCTCGCAAGCCCGCGCTAGCCGATGCCCCACCTCCCTGTGGACAACTGCCCTTAAGCGTCACCTAAGCCGAAGAAATCACGGACTTTATCCACAGCATTGAAGGAATCCGTATTTGGTCCTATGCTCGGCGGCGTTTCTTTGCTAGAGGGGATCACGTGCCCGAGGCCCTCCATGGTCCACAGTTCCACGGGAAAGTCGCCGTCGTAGTAGGTGGACGTTATCCCGGGGATGGGCTGGCTTTCGCGGGGCGGGCGGCAGCCATTGGCGAGTGCGAAGTGTTCTGCGGTGGCGGGAGCAGAAAGCACACACCCGCGGGTTTGCTGCCCATCGATGCCGGCTAGCCCGCCATCATAGGGCACAATCGGGTCTTCGGTGCCGTGGATAAAAAGCAGCGGGGTAGGCCGGTAGCCATCGGGGTGGGTGGGCGCGTGGTTGGACCCCTCGCCCAGCGTGGAGGCGAAGACGCAGGCACGGGTGAGGGTAAAGGGGGCATCGTAAAGCAGGCGCAGCACCATCTGCCCGCCGTTGGAATAGCCGGCGGCGAAGGTGCGCGCGGTGGAGTACTCGCGCTGCATGGTCTCGATGAGGAAGGTGCTAAAAGCAACGTCGTCCACCCCGAGCTCCCGGGCGCGGACCGGCAGATCGGCGCGGGTGTCGTTGAAGTGGTGGCCGATGCCGTCGGGGTAGACGACGAGGGTATTGGTGGCATCGGCAAGCGCGTCCACCGTGCCGTTGGTAAAGCGGCGAATGACGTTGGCGGACTGGTGGGAGCCGTGGAAAAACAGCAGTAAGTCCGGCTGGGGCCCGAGCTCCTCGGGCTCGATGACGATGAAGCGGCGGGTGTGGCCAGCCACATCCGCGGTGCGACGATGAATATGCATGCCCGCCGATTTTAGTCGGCGTGGTGGGCCTCTGCGGCGCTGCGATTATCGGCGTGGAAATGCTTGGCCGCTACCTCATCGCGGATAGCGCGCTTGCCCTGCCGCCAGCCGATGAACCGGCACACCAGGTAGATCACAAAAGAAATGGTGGTCACGAAGACGGAGACCGGTAGGCCTGGCGCCAGCGAAAGGATGAAACCGCCCACGGCGGAGACCTCGGCGAAGATGGTGGACCACAGCACCGCGCGCAGGGGCGAGGAGGTGATCTGCACGGCCGCCGCGCCGGGGGTGATAAGCAGCGCCATGACGAGCAGCGAGCCGACGATTTGCACCGACTGCGCCGCGGCGAGGCCGACGAGGACGGCAAAGGCGACAGAGATGGCGCGGGTGGGAACGCCGGCGGCGCGGGCCATATCAGGATCGGCGGAGGCAAAGAGCATGGGGCGCCAGAGGAAGCCGACGGCGGCGACGATGATGACCGTGGTGGCGGCCAGCAGCCACACCGAGGCGGAGGAAACGCCGACGATTTGGCCGGTCAGAAGCGTCATCGCCGTATTGGAATTGCCGGGGTAGAGGTGCAAGAACAGCACCGAGAGGCCCAGGCCAAAGCTCATGACCACGCCGATGGCGCTATCTTGCTGGCCCTTAAAGCCCAGCATGGCCAGGATGATGGCGGCGACGATGGCGCCGGCGACCGCACCGAAGCCCAGGTTGAGGCCGAAGAGCAGCGCCGCGGAGGCACCCATGAGTGCGAGCTCAGAGGTGGCGTGGACGGAAAAGGACATCTGGCGCAGCACGATGAGCGAGGTCATCACGCCAGACAGGATGCCCAGCAACGCAGAGGCGATGAGCGAGGACTGCACGAAGTCCACGCCGAGTAGGTATTGGGTATCTTCCCAGAAGCTAGACAACGATGAGCCTCCCGTCGACGTTTAAGACATTGACCTTGGAACCGTACAGCTCCGAAAGCACCTCGGAGCGCATGACCTCATCCACCGGGCCGAAGGTGTGGCCATTGGGCGCGATGTAGAGGACCTTATCCGTCACCCCGAGCACGGGGTTGATGCCGTGGGTGACAAAGATAATGGAGGTCCCGCGCTCGCGGCGCAGCGAGTCCAGCTTGTTAACCGTGGCGTTTTGCCGGGCGGGGTCGAGGGAGAGGAGGGGCTCATCGGCAAGAATGAGGTCCGGGTCATTGGCCAGGGCCTGGGCCTGGCGGATGAGCTGTTGCTGGCCGCCGGAAAGCTGGCCGACGCGCCGGTCCCGCAGCCCCGTGGCGCCCACCTCTTCCAACAGTTCGTCCACCCGTCCACGGGGTGTGTGCCGGTGCCGGAACACCCCGTGCGCCACGGAGAGCGAGACCAAGTCGCGGGCGCGCAGGGGAAGGTCAGCGGGGAACATGCGCTGCTGGGGGATGAACCCGACCCGGCAGTTGACGTCGACGCGGCCGCTGGTCAGCGTGCGGGTGCCGAGGATGGTGCCCAGCAGGGTGGACTTGCCCACGCCATTGGGGCCTAAAACGGCGATAAACTCGCCGCGGTCCACGGCGAGGTTAAGCTGTGACCACAGCGGGTCTACTGCGGCCTCATGGAATTCAATGAGCACTAGTGCTTCCCCAGCTTGCTCGTGACTTCGTCGTAGTATTCCCAGAACTTCTTGCCGTCCGGCGGAGTTTCGCCGATTTCTACGATATCGACGTCATTGTCCTCTGCGGCGGACTTGATGCGGTTGGCGGTATCGGTTTCGGTCTGGGGGTTGAAGATGAGGAGATCGACCTCGCCATCGTCAATGGCCTTGATGAAGGCGGCAACATCGGCAGTAGCGGGCTCGCCCTCGGAGATGGTGGCCTTGCGGAAGCCCTCGGGGGTGACGTCCTTGGTGTCGGTGTACTTCATCAGGTAATCGGCGATGGGCTCGGTCTGCGCGTAATTCAGGCCATCTGGAAGCTCCTTGAGCTTATCGCGCAGCTGATCCACGTGGGAGTCGATCTTCTCGGTGGTGGCGCCGGCGTCGGAGTATTCCTCGTTGATTTGGTCCGCGATGGAGCCTGCTACCTCCTCCAGGGCGGCGGGGTCGTACCAGATGTGCTCGTTGCCCTCGATATTGGTGACCTTGTCCGGGTCATCCTTGGCGGTGGCCTTCGCGGCATCGATGGTCATGACATCGGGGTCCTCGTCCAGCTTGCCGTGGTCCGTCAGGGGCAGGGCGGAGATGATGTTGTCCTGATCGGCGACGGCCTGGTAAATCCAGGCATCGTAGCCGCCGCCGTTGACCACGAGCATATCGGCGTCATTGGCCTTGGCTACATCGGCCGCGGTGGGCTCGAAGTGGTGTGGGTCGGTGTCATTGCCTTCCACGATGGGTTTTACCTCGATGTCGATGCCGGAGGCGGTATCGGCCACCGCCTGGGCAACATCGGCCCAGATGGATGTGGAGGCGACGATGGAAAGCTTCTTTTCGCCGGAGTCGGATCCGGAGCCAGATCCAGAATCTGCGGAGCACGCGGCGGTGAAAAGGAGGCCACTTGCTGCGAGTAGGGCTGTTGTTGCGCGTAGTGACGTGTGCATACCCTCCAGTGTGCGTTTGCTGGCAATCGTTGTCAATTGAATATGCATTGAAAATCCGGCGCCAAGGCGCAGGGTAAGGTAACAGGCATGGTTAAACGCAGCCCCACCCGGAAGACACTGGCCTCCCTCGCCGCGGAGTTGGGGGTTTCGCGCACAACCGTATCCAATGCCTATAGTCGGCCTGACCAGCTCTCCTCGGCAACGCGCGAGCGCATTTTGGCGGCGGCCAAGGCGCGCGGGTATCCGGGGCCCGATCCCACGGCGCGCAGCCTGCGCACCCGCCGCGCCGGGTCGGTGGGCGTGCTGCTGACCGAGCACCTGTCCTATGCCTTCGAAGACATGGCGTCGGTGGATTTCTTGGCGGGCATGGCGGAGGCATCGGCAGGCGCGCAGACCACGCTGACGCTGATTCCCGCCGGCCCGGAAGGCGAGGCAGAGGCGACCAGCCTGGTGGGTTCGGCCGCGGTCGATGGCTTCGTGGTCTATTCGGTCGCCGCGGGCGATGCCTACCTCGCGGCCGCGCGGGGCCGAGGCCTGCCGCTGGTGGTCTGTGATCAGCCCACGGACGCGGGGCTGCCGTTCGTGGGCATTGATGATCGCGCGGCGATAGCCCCGGCGGCGCGTGCGCTTGTCGATGCCGGACATCGCCACATAGGCATCCTCGCAATCCGCCTGCGCCTGCAGCGCCACGACGGCCCGATTTCCTGGCAGGAAGTCCAGGACGCGGAGATGCACGTGCAGCGCTCGCGGGTGATGGGGGCGCTCGATGTCTTCGCCGAGGCGGGCATCGCGCCCGAGTCCGTGCCCGTGGTCACGCAGCACATTAACGATGCCCATACCACCCGCGCCGCCGCCGAGCTCCTGCTCGAGGCGCACCCGGAGCTGACGGCCGTGTTGTGCACGACCGACTCCATGGCGCTCGGCGTGCTGGCCTATGCCCGCGAGCGGGGGCTCAGCGTGCCAGAGGATTTATCCGTGACCGGCTTTGACGGCATCGATGCGGCGCAGCGCCTCGACCTGGCCACAGTCATCCAGCCCAATAAGGCCAAGGGCGCCGCGGCCGGGCACATGCTGGAAAAGCTCATCGCCGGCGCGACAGATACGGCGGGCGCGGCCCGCGCAAAGGCAGGTGCAGTGTCACGCGGTGTTGACGAGGCGCAGGCGGTGCCGCGGCGAGTGTTGCAGACGCGGTTCGCGCCGGGCAAGTCGGTTACTGCACCGCGGCCGCGCGGGCGGTAGCGAGCTCGGTGAGGAAGTGGGCGACGGCGTCGACATCGGCAAGCTGCACGGCTGCGATGGAATCGCCCTCGCCCACCTTGACGCCCACGTCCGGCGGCTGGTGGAGGGCGCGGAAGCCGTCCTCATCGGTGACATCATCGCCCAAGAAAACCATGGCGGTGGCGCCGGTGCGCTCGCGGAGGGTTTCAAGCCACGTGCCCTTGGTGGCGGTGGTGGCGGAAAACTCGATGACGGATTTGCCGGCAGTGCGCGGGAAACCGGCGGTATCTAGCGCCAAGCCCGCCGCATAGGCGGCCGCGGCCTGCTCCGGGTTCTCCAGCTCGAGCGAGCGCAGGTGCAGCACGCGCTGGAAGGGCTTGACCTCAAGCTCCGCGCCGGGGAAGCGGTCTATGATGCCGCGGATTTCTTCCTCCTTGCGCGCAAGGTGCTCATGCATGGCGGGGGTGAGCTCGGTCTGCTGCCAGGAGGACTCGGCGCCATGGGAGCCGCCGAAGAGGACGGGCTCGCGCAGGGGGCACACGCGCTGCAGGCCCTCTAGGTGGCGCCCGGATAGCACCGCGGCGGTGGTGCGCGGCAGGTGGGCCAATTGGTCGAGGGCGCGGGCGGCATCGGCGTTGATTTCCACGTCATAAATGGCGGTGGCAAACGGAGAAAGCGTGCCGTCAAAATCAGAAACCACGGCGAACTCTTCTGCCGCGGCCAAGGCCTTAATGGTGGTAGAAAGCGTCATGGCATCACATGCTACCCGCGGGAGACCAGCTTGATGGAGGGCGAATCTACCTCATCGGTATCCAATTCCAGGATGAGCTGGTTATTGCTGTTGACGGTGTAGATAAAATCATTATCCGAGCTAATCAGGTTGCGCAGCAGGTTATCGGCCCATACGGAACCGCCCTCGCAGTCCTCATCGGTGTCGTCGTACTTGACCTCATCGAAGTGCAGCTTGTTGCCATCGCTGATATTTTCGCGCTCGTCATCGGCGGTGTAGCTCAGCCGGGCCGCAAGGCGGGTGCAGCCGGTGGTGCCCACCATGGTGGATTCGCCGAAGCTAAATTCCGGCGCGTGGGGAATCGACTCCGGGATGGTAGAGGCCGCGTCGGGCGCGATATTGATGGAGACGACCTGCCACTGCTTGTCCACAATCCGGTCATCGCCCGCAGGCTGCGGGGCATCGTCCTCGGATCCGCAGGCGGTAAGCAGCGTAACGGCGCCCAGCGCGGCCGCTGCAGCGGCGCGTGCGCGGGGGTGGGAAGGAAGCATTAGGAGTCCTTTCCGTGCGGGTCGGTAGCTTGCGAAGCGGTTTCGGTCCGGGTAGTACGCAGGCAGCCCAAAAAGGACTGCGACCACAGCCGCACATCGTGGCTCATGACCTGTTCGTGCATGGTGAACATACGCTGGGTCATGGTGAAGGGGGCATCGGAAAGCGCGCGCACGGCGTTGAGCAGGGCGCGTTTGACGGACTCGATGTCGAAGGGATTGCACAGGTATGCCTCATCGAGCTCCGCGGCGGCGCCGGCGAATTCCGAGAGCACCAGGGAACCAGAACCGTCATCGTGGCAGGCCACGAACTCCTTGGCCACGAGGTTCATGCCGTCCTTAAAGGGCGTGACCAGCATGATATCGGCCATGCGGTAGTAACAGCGCAGCACGTCCTTGGGCACGCCGCGGTGCTGGTAGTGCACCACGGGGTGGCCCATGCGGGAAAAGCGGCCATTGATGCGGCCGACGGCCTCTTCCACCTGAGAGCGGGTGGCCTTGTAGTGGTCGAGGCGCTCGCGCGAGGGCGTGGCCAGCTGCACCAAGGTGACCTCTTCCGGATCCAGGGCGCCGGTTTCCAGGAGCTCTTCGAAGGCGGTCAGGCGCTGCAGGATGCCCTTGGTGTAATCGAGGCGATCCACGCCCAAAATGATGCGCTTGGGGCTGCCCAAATCCTTGCGCAATTGGGCCACGCGGCGTTTATCCTCGTCGCTAAATTGGCCGAAATCCTGCGAGGCAATGGAAATGGGGAACGCGCCCACGCCCACGGTGCGGCCCCCGGGGAGGCTGATATGGGCGGTGACATCGCGGGTGGTGGCTTCCCCGCGCACCTCGAGGCCCTGGCGGCGGGCCAATTCCAAGAAATTGCGGGCATTGGCCTCCAGGTGGAAGCCGATGAGATCGGCGCCCAAGATGCCGCGCACCGTTTCCTCCCGCCAGGGCAGCTGCCGGAAGAGATCGGGGGAGGGGAACGGGATGTGCAGGAAGAACCCGATGGTGAGATCGGGGCGCATTTGCCGCAGGATGCCCGGCAATAATTGCAGCTGATAGTCCTGCACCCAGACCGTCGCGCCTTCTGCGGCTACGTGGGCTACCTCGTCCGCGAAGCGGAGGTTGACCTCGCGGTAGGCATCCCACCAGTCGCGGTCATAGGTCGGGGTGACGATGAGATCGTGGTAGAGCGGCCACAGCGTGGCATTAGAAAAGCCCTCGTAAAAGGCCTCAAAATCGGACTCGCTAAGCTTGACCGGGTGCAATAACACCCCGGCTTCGGTGCGGAAGGGCTCGGGCGCGGCATCGGCGATACCGGGCCACCCCACCCAGCAGCCCTGGTGCGCTTCCAGCACCGGCGAGAGCGCGGTGACCAAGCCGCCGGGCGAGGGCGTCCACGCCTGGCTGCCATCGGCCGCGGTAGTTAAATCTACCGGCAGGCGGTTTGCCACTACTACGAAGTCATTGCCGCGCTCACTCATAGTCCAAGACTAGCTTAAGACTTCTTGGTCGACTTCTTTGTTGCTTTCTTCGTCGACTTCTTGGTGGACTTTTTGGCCGCCTTGGTGGTCTTTTTGGTCGACTTCTTAGTGGACTTCTTCGATGCCTTGGAGGTCGACTTCTTGGTGGCCTTCTTCGTGGATTTCTTCGGCGCGGCATCGGCCTGTTCAGCCAATACCTTCTTGTGCACCAGGCCCTTGGGCTCGACACCCAGCATGGACATCAAGGTCACGCCGTCCAAAAAGTCTTGGGAGTAGGTGGCCACCACGCGGCGGGCGGCGCGGGCGGTTTCCTCTGCCAGGGCAATATCTTGTTCTGCCTGTGGGTGTGTGTCTTGGACCTTGGGTGGCACGGCGAGTCCTCCTGAATGTTGGGAAAGCTATCAGGCTAAATATTGTACGCTACCGGCGGCGTTTAGGGCTCCTCGGGTTCCTCCCCGCCGGGCTTGGTGGATCCGGATTCCTCCGGCGTGGGTGATTTCTGCCCGGGCACCGTATAGGTGGTGCGCTCGGCATCCTGCGGCTGGGCCGGCCACTGGGAACCCGCCGGCCACAAATCCTTCGCGGGAGTGGTCCCCGGCGCGTGCTGTTGCGTGCGAGCCTGTTGCGGTGGCTTAGGCCCCAGTGTGGGCGGCAATTCGGGGCGGTTGACGCGTGGGGCAAAGGGGGACATCGGCACGCGCGGGATGCGCGGGGCCTTGCGCGCCAGGTTCGTTGCCTTATGAAAGGAGAACCGGCCGATGCGCTTGAAAGCGGAGTACGGGCGGAAGTACTTCGGGCGGCGCAAGCGGCGAGCGACGCGCTCGCCAAAGACGACGCCGGCTGCCAGCGCGCCGGAGATGGCCAGCGCGGTGGCTAGGTTGGTAAAGCCGGTAATCATCTGCTCGTTGATGGAGGCGTACATGCCGCGATACAGCATGAGGCCCGGCAGCATGGGCGTATAGCCCACGATCATCGTAATGAGCGGCGGGATGCCCCACCGGCGCGACATCAAACCGCCGGCCAGGCCCACCACGATGGCGGATATACCGGAGGCAATCACCGGGCCAACGCCGAAGGGCACGACCACGAAGTAGTAGAAGACCATACCGGCGGCTGCGGTGAGGCCTGAAAGGGTAATTTCTATCCAATTAGCCCCGCAGGCCAGCGCGAAGGCGGCCGAACCCGTGCCGCCGAGCAGCACCAAAAGCGGAATCTTGTGATAGACCGGCGGCGCCAACGTGCCCATCGGCGGCAGGTCAAAGCCCATGGCGGAGGCCAGCTGGATGCCCACACCCACGCCGGCGATGATCGCGCCCGTGGATAACAGCGCGGAGAAAAAACGCGCGGAAGAGGTGACGGGGGAGCGGGTGATGCCATCGACAAGCGATTGCACCAGCGTCAGCCCCGCCACCAGCACGATGATTCCGGACGCAATAATCTGCGCCGGCGACATATTAATGCCGAAGGCGGCGGCAACGTTATACAAAATCGCGGCCGGGAAGACGGCCAAGAAGCCGCCGACGACGTTTTGATAAAAGGGCGGCAGGCGGTAATTGGCCAACCAGTCATTAAGCCCCATAATCAGCGCGGAGACCACGAAGGCAATGAGACCCACGAGGAGGTCGCCGCCGAGCATCATGGAAATCAGGCCACCCATGCCGCCCCAGCCGAGCATCACCGTGGACGGCTTATATGGCGCCGGCATGCGGTCGATGTCATCCAGGCGCTTTTCCGCCATAGCGGGCGGGACCTTACCGGAGTGGATATCGCGGATGAGCCGGTCTACTTCCGAAAGCTTGGAAAAGTTCACGCCCACATCCGGCACCACGCGAAAGACGTGGAGGTTCTGGCGCTTATCGCCCGTGCCGATCGCGGTGTGGATGGTGATGGTATTCATCAAAATATCCACGTGGCAGTAGTGCAGGCCGTATGACGACGCCGCCAGGTGGACCTGCGCGCGGGCATCCGAGTTGGCGGATCCTGCGCTAATGAGCAGCTCGCCGATGCGCGCGGCAATCTCCATCACGCCCGTAACTTGGGCGGAATCGGTCAGATCGACCGGGGCGAGTGGCGATGGTGGGGGTGCGGCTTTGGCCGCGTCAATGATGGCGACTTGGCCTGCGGATACGCGCAGGCGCTCCCGCATAGCGGACAGTAGTGACACGAAAATAACCCTCGAAAAAGCGGTGGGACACTAGTAATAATTTCAGCCTGAACTCTAACCCTTGTGGGGCGCAAATGCATACAAGGGGGACCGGCTTTCCACTTGGGCGAGGTCCTCGGGTACCATGCAACGAGCGGAAGAAATTCTGCGGTGCTGGAGTGGCGCAATTGGTAGCGCAACGCACTTGTAATGCGTAGGTTGCGAGTTCAAGTCTCGTCTCCAGCTCAAAAAACTACCCCCTAGCTGCATAAACAGTTAGGGGGTAAAAGTTTACAAGTTAGCTAGGTGGCTATTTATCCGCTACTTTGCGCAGTAAGCGCCCCAGACTTCGGGTTATCGCGGAAGCACCAGGCGGTCAGTGCGGCGAAGATGAGGGCCAGGCAGGCGAGCCCGCCGACGGTGAGGAAATACGCCGAATCGTAGGCGGATGCGGCAGCGTCATGCGTAGCCGGCGATGAGAGTGCGTCGGTGCCTTGTGGGACGAGGGCATCGGGAAGCTTGTGCGTCATCAGTAGCGGCATGAGGGAGCCGGTAATGGCGATGGAGAGCAGCGTGCCGAACTCGTAGGACACGGCTTCCACACCAGAGGCCATGCCCGCCCGGTGGGAGGGGGCGGCATTAATGATGGCGGTAGAAGAAACGGACATCGACGAGCCGGCGCCCAAGCCGGTGAGGATGAGGCCGGTAATAAATACCGCGAGGTTATCGGCGCGGTCGGCCCAGATGATGCTCAGCATGCCAACGGACATGCTGAGGAAACCGCCGCTGATGATGGGCAAAAAGCCCACGCGGTGCAAGACGCTGCCGCCCGCAATGGCGGTGGGGATGGCCGCAAGCGCCATGGCGGAGATGAAAAGGCCGGCGTCGAGGGGTGAGAGGGCATCGACAAGCTGCAGCTTTTGGGTGGTTAAAAGCTCAAGGCCCGTAAGGCCAAACATGGCGCCGCCGGCGGTGAGCACGCCGCCGGTAAAGGTGGGTGAGTGGAAGATGTCAAAGGTTAAAAGCGGATCACTAAGTCGGCTTTGCCGGTGTGCAAAGGCTGCGGCGCCGAGCAAGAAAGCGGCAATGGAGCAGACCAGCAGCATGACATTGATTTCGGTGGCCGCCGCCGCAGTCTTAATGGCCAGGACCAGGCTGGACAAGGTGATAAGCGCATAAAACGAGGAGAGGAAATCCCAGTGCTTGTGCGGGTTCGGCAGGTTGGGCGGGCTAAGGAGGAAGGTGAGGATGATGGCGAGGGCCACGATGGGCACGTTGATTAAAAACACCGAGCCCCACCAGAAATGCTCTAGGAGGAATCCGCCCACGGTGGGCCCGGCGGCAGCGCCCACGACGGCGACGGAGCTCCAGATGCCGATGGCTTTATTGCGCTCTACTTCGTTGGGGAAGGTCAGGCGGATAAGCGCCAGGGTGGAAGGCAGCATGATGGCAGCGCCTAAGCCCAATAAGGCCCGGCCGGAAATGAGCAGCCAGGCATTGGGTGAATAAGCCGCAAGGAGGGAGGCGGTGCCGAAGGTGGCCAGGCCAATAAGGAACATCAGGCGGTGGCCAACGCGATCCCCCAACGTGCCGGTGCCTAGGAGCAAACCCGATAAGACCAGCGTATAGGCATTGATGATCCACAATTGCTGCATGTCTGTGGCATACAGCTGCTGCGTTAGCTGCGGCAGTGCCGTATAAAGGATGGAATTATCCAGGCCCACCATGAGCAGCCCCAAGGACACCACGGCAAAGAAGGACCACCGCTGCGCCGGGGTGGAGGGCGCCGCTGCCGCGCGGTGCGGGGGCTTCGTGGCGGTATCAGGTGACTCGATGCTCATCGCTAGAAACCGTAGCGAATCAGTGTGTGATATTTCAGGTTAGTATTGCCTTCCTCACAAGTGGGCGGGCGGTGTGAGTATGTAGGAATTGCTGGACTTTCCTGCATGTTTAGTAGCACAGTGGTACTAGAACAGTTAAAGAGTTAAGGATGATGTTTAAATGGCACGCAATTACGCAGAACAACTTGTTGAGACGCTAGAAAAGCAGGGCGTCGAGCACATTTATGGCCTCGTGGGAGACTCCCTCAACCCGATCGTGGACGCGGTGCGCCGCTCCTCCATTGAATGGATCCACGTGCGCAATGAGGAAGCCGCGGCCTTTGCCGCAGAGGCAGACTCGCTGACCACCGGCAAGCTGGCCGTGTGTGCGGCCTCCTGTGGTCCGGGCAATACTCACCTCATCCAGGGCCTTTATGACGCCAACCGCAATGGCGCCAAGGTGCTGGCCCTGGCATCGCACATTCCTTCCCGCCAGATTGGTTCCCACTTCTTCCAGGAAACCCACCCGGAGCAGATCTTCCAGGAGTGCTCCGGCTACTGCGAAATGGTCATGTCCGGTGACCAGGGCGGGGTAGTGCTCCACCACGCCATCCAGTCCACCATGGCCGGCAATGGCGTATCCGTGCTGGTTATCCCCGGCGACGTTTCTACCGAAGAGGTTGATGATGACACCTTCGTAGAATCCAAGATCTCCACCGGCCGCCCGGTGGTTTACCCGGACCCGGCAGAGGCCGCAGCCCTGACCCAGGCCATCAATGAGGCCGAGTCCGTCGCCTTCTTCGTTGGCGCCGGCGTGAAAAATGCCCGCGAGCAGGTGCTGAAGCTGGCAGAAAAGGTCAAGGCCCCCATCGGCCACGCGCTCGGCGGCAAGATGTATATCCAGTACGATAACCCGTTTGACGTGGGCATGTCCGGCCTGCTTGGCTACGGCGCCGCGCACGAGGCCACCCACGAGGCGGACCTGTTGATCCTCTTGGGCACGGACTTTCCGTATAACGACTTCCTGCCTAAGGGCAACGTGGCGCAGGTGGATATCAACGGCTCCCACATCGGCCGCCGCACCAAGATCTCCTACCCCGTGACTGGCGATGTCGCCGCCACCATCGACAACATCTTGCCGCACGTGGAGGAGAAGAAGGACCGCTCCTTCTTGGATAAGATGCTCAAGAAGCACTACGACAAGCTGGAGCACGTCGTGGAGGCCTATACCTCCAACGTGGAAAAGCACACCCCGATCCACCCTGAGTACATCGCGGACCTCATTGACCAAGAGGCCGACGATGACGCCATCTTCACCGTTGATACCGGCATGTGCAACGTCTGGGGCGCGCGCTACATCACCCCGAATGGCAAGCGCGAGCAGATCGGCTCCTTCCGCCACGGCACCATGGCGAACGCCCTGCCGCAGGCCATCGGCGCGCAGCAGGCCAACCCGGGCCGCCAGGTCATCACCTTCTCTGGCGACGGCGGATTGTCCATGCTCATGGGCGAGCTGCTGACGGTTAAGCTGCACCAGCTGCCGGTCAAGATGTTCGTGTTCAATAACTCCTCGCTGGGCATGGTCAAGCTGGAGATGCTGGTGGGCGGCATCCCGGAGCACGAGACCGACCACGAGTCCGTGGACTTTTCCAAGATCGCAGAAGCCGCTGGCATCAAGACCTTCCGCATCGAGGATCCGAAGCAGGCTCCTAAGCAGATCAAGAAGGCCTTGGCTTATAACGGCCCTGCGCTTATCGATGTCGTCACTGACCCCAACGCCCTTTCCCTGCCACCGACGCTGACCTTCGATCAGCTCCTGGGCTTCTCCAAGGCAGCTACCCGCACCGTCTTCGGCGGCGGCGTGGGCTCCATGCTGTCCATGGCCAAGTCCAACCTGCGCAATATCCCGCGCCCGCAGGACTTTTAAGCCGTAACTTACTTATGGCTTGCTAGCCACGCTTTCTTTTCCTACCCCGGATCTCGTTCCGGGTGGGGAGGGGGAGCGTGGCTTTTTGCTTTCACAGGTTTCATCTAGAAACTTATCAGTAGGCTAGAAACTGGGTTTGCCATGATGGCTTACTGAAGCTTGCACGCACGCAGGTGTGCAGATAACAGGAAGTAATAGGAGCTACAGGACGCATGGAAGACAATAAACTTGCCAAAGTCCTCGTCGTTGATGACGAGCCGAATATCGTGGAACTACTGACGGTATCGTTGAAGTTCCAAAATTTTGAGGTCTACAGCGCTAACTCAGGTAACGAGGCGCTGCGCGTGGCGCGCGAGGTAAACCCGGATGCCTATATTTTAGACGTCATGATGCCGGGTATGGACGGCTTTGAGCTCTTGGGCAAGCTGCGCCAGGAAGGCCTGGATGGCCCAGTGCTGTACCTGACCGCCAAGGACGGCGTGGATCAGCGTATCCACGGCCTGACCATCGGTGCAGACGATTACGTCACCAAGCCCTTTAGCCTCGAAGAGGTCATTACCCGCCTGCGTGTGATCATGCGCCGCGGCGGTGCCGCCGAGGAGTCTTCTAATGACGCCACCATGAGCTATGCCGATCTGACCTTGAATGACGATACCCACGAGGTCACCAAGGGCGGTGAGCTCATCGAGCTGTCTCCCACGGAGTTCAACCTCCTGCGCTACCTCATGCAAAACAAGGAAGTGGTGCTCTCTAAGTCCAAGATCCTGGATAACGTCTGGCACTACGATTTCGGCGGCGATGGAAACGTCGTGGAATCCTATATTTCTTACCTGCGCCGCAAGATCGATACCGGCGATACGCAGCTTATTCACACCGTGCGCGGTGTTGGCTATGTGCTGCGCACCCCGCGGTCCTAAACTGACGTTTCGTAATGGCAGATTCACAGGAGAACCCCGCTTCGGGCAGGCCCGCGCAGTCGCAGCAGCCGCCCAAGAAGTGGCATGAGCAGCTGGACCACCTACCGCAGCAGGGGCAGGGAAAGAAAAAGAAGCGCTCCAAGCGCGACTACATCAAGCAGATTCCGCAGGCGATGCCCCTGCGCACCTGGCTGGTGGTTCTCCTCGTGGTTATCTCCGGCCTCGGGTTGACGGGCTCGTCCTTTGCCGTGAACTCGATCATGCGCAACGTGCTCTATAACAACGTCGATAGCGAACTGCGCTCAGCGTCGTCTTCCTGGGCACGCGATGTGGGCAATGACTTCTTTTTAGGTGATCACACCAAGCGCCCGCCCACGGAATACGTGGTGCTCAATTACCTTCCGGATGGCACGATTCGCTATTCCGGGCCCACGTCTACCACTCCGGATGTGGAGGGCGTTCCCTTGGGCGGGTTCCCCACGACGGTGGGCTCGATTGAAAATAACACCAAGTGGCGCGCGCTGGCCTTTGCGGATTCAAATGGCATTATCACCGTCATTGCCAAGGATATGACCCATGAAAAGGAGATCCTGCACGGCCTAGCGATGGTGCAGGTATCCATTGCGGCGATCGCCTTGGCGGCCATGGCCGGCGTCGGCTTCTGGTTCATCCGCAGAGCGTTGCGGCCGCTGCGGGTGGTGGAATCGACGGCATCGGAAATCGCGGCCGGTGACCTGGATAAGCGCGTGCCCGAGTGGCCGCTGCACACGGAGGTCGGCCAATTGGCCGCCGCGCTCAATATCATGCTGGGCCACCTGCAGCGCTCCGTGGTTACGGCGCAGGAAAAAGAGGAACAGATGCGCCGCTTTGTCGGCGATGCCTCCCACGAGCTGCGCACCCCGCTGACCAGCCTGCGCGGCTACACGGAGCTCTACCGCTCTGGGGCGACAAACGATGTGGATCTGGTCTTTTCCAAGATCGATAAGGAATCCAAGCGTATGTCGCTGCTGGTAGAGGACCTGCTGGCGCTGACCCGCGCGGAAGGAACGCGCCTGGATCTGCGGCCGGTGGACCTTTTGGAGCTGTCCCTCTCTGTGGGATCGTCTGCGCGCGCAGCCTTCCCCGAACGCGAGGTCAAGGTGGTCAATAAGGCGCAGTCCATCCCCGTGGTCAATGGCGATGCAGACCGCCTCCACCAGGTGCTACTCAACCTGATTTCCAATGGCCTGCGCCACGGCGGCGAGGATGCCACGGTCACCCTGCAGTTGCGCCGCGACAACAAGGACATCCTCGTGGATGTCATCGATGACGGCAAGGGAATGTCCTCTGAGGACGCCGCCCACATCTTCGAGCGCTTCTACCGCGCGGATTCCTCGCGCACGCGCGATACCGGCGGATCCGGCTTGGGACTTGCCATCGTGCATTCCTTGGTGGAACAGCACGGCGGCAGCATCAGCGTGGATTCCACGCTCGGCCACGGCACCACCTTTACGGTGCGCCTGCCCGCGCTGGAGGAACCGGAGGATTAATCCTCGCGGTAGCCGTCCTCGTTGGTGCCCAAGTGCTGGCGGATGCGCGCCGCCGCCTCATCCATGGCGGCATCATCGGTGTCCTCGGCGGCATAAGCCTTGGCAAAGTCGTACTCTTCCATCTTCTCGGTGGGGAAGAGGTGGATGTGGGTGTGCGGCACATCGAAGCCGGCGATGACGTAGCCGGTGCGCGGGGTATCGTACGCGTTCTTGATGGCCTCACCGATTTCTAGGGCCACCTCGTTCAGGTGCGTCCAGGTCTGGGGATCCAGGTCGGTCCACTTATCTACTTCCTCGACGGGAACGACTAAAGTGTGGCCGTAGCGCAGTGGCTCGATGGATAAAAATGCCACGCAGCTCTTATCGCGGTAGACAAAGCGGGCGGGTAGGTCACCAGTGATGATTTTGCTAAATACAGAAGCCATAGCTGCCAGGCTACCCCCAGCTATGATGGTGGGCATGCGCATTCTCGTAATTGGTTCGGGCGGCCGTGAACACGCCCTCGTAAAAGGACTGCACGCTGATCCACAGGCTGCGGAGATCCACGTCGCGCCCGGCAGCGCGGCCATGGAACCGCTGGCTACCCTGCACCCGGAATACTCCCAGGTAGATGATCCAGAACGCATGGTGGAACTGGCCCGCGAGATCGCTGCCGAGCTCGTGGTCATCGGCCCCGAGGTGCCGCTGGTCGCCGGCGTGGCGGATGTACTGCGCGCAGCAGGCATCGCCGTGTTCGGGCCGAATAAGGACGCGGCCCAAATTGAAGGCTCCAAGGCTTTTGCCAAGGAAGTCATGGAGGCCGCTGGGGTGAAGACCGCCCGCGCGCAGCAGGTGCGCCCAGGCGCTAGCGAGGCCGATATTGAGGCCGCGCTGGATAATTTTGGCCCGCAGTTCGTGGTTAAGGATGATGGCCTGGCAGGCGGCAAGGGCGTCGTGGTCACCGGCGAGCGCGCCGCTGCCCGCGCCCACGTGGATGCGGTCTTAGGGGCCGGCAACCCCGTGCTGCTGGAATCTTTCCTGGACGGGCCCGAGGTATCGCTATTCTGCCTTGTCGATGGCGAGACCGTCGTGCCGCTTTTGCCCGCCCAGGACCACAAGCGCGCCTACGACAATGACGAGGGCCCCAATACCGGCGGCATGGGCGCGTACACACCGCTGCCGTGGCTTGGCAAGGACGACGTGCAGCGCATCGTGGACGAGGTATGCACCCCGGTTGCCAAGGAAATGGTGCGCCGCGGCACCCCGTATTCCGGCCTGCTCTATGCCGGACTGGCCTGGGGCGAAGAAGGCCCAGCGGTGGTGGAATTTAACTGCCGCTTTGGTGACCCAGAAACCCAAGCGGTGCTCTCACTTCTTAAGTCCCCGCTGGCACAAGCGCTCAATGCCACCGCCACCGGCACGCTGGCAGAACTCGAGCCCCTTCAGTGGGAAGATGGCTATGCCATCACCGTGGTCATGGCGGCCGAGGGATACCCCGCCTCGCCCCGCAAGGGCGATGCCATCACGGGCGAAGGCCTCGAGGATCCAGAGCGCGTGCTGCACGCCGGCACGAAACGCTCCAATGGAGTATTCCAGAGCAATGGTGGCCGCGTGCTCAACGTGCTGGGCAAGGGCGAAACGCTAGACGCCGCGCGCGAGAATGCCTACGCCACCGCCCAGGGCATTGAGTTTGCGGGCGGGTTTGTCCGGAGGGACATCGGCAAGCGCGCAGCAGCCGGGGAAATTTCTATCTAGCAAGTAGCCACGGGGGAGGGCAGGCATGGAATAATAAGCCACGTGGCTGAGAAGAAGAATATCCCCAACGTCCTGTCCTCCCGTTATGCTTCTGCAGAGCTTGCCAATATCTGGAGCGCGGAGCATAAAATCATCCTCGAGCGCAAGCTATGGATCGCCGTGATGCACGCCCAGAAGAACCTGGGCGTGGACATCCCCGCCAAGGCCATTAGCGCGTATGAGGCCGTTATCGAGGACGTAAACCTCGAATCCATTGCTGAGCGCGAGCGCGTCACCCGCCACGATGTGAAGGCCCGCATCGAAGAATTCAATGCGCTGGCCGGCTACGAGCACATCCACAAGGGCATGACCAGCCGCGATCTCACCGAGAACGTGGAGCAGTTGCAGATCCACACCTCGCTGGAAATCATCCGGGATAAGGCCATCGCCGTGGTCTCGCGCATCGGCCGTCACGCCGCCGAGTACCAATCCCTAGTCATGGCTGGGCGCTCGCACAACGTGGCCGCGCAGGCCACCACGCTGGGCAAGCGCTTTGCCACCGCCGGCGATGAAATGCTGCTGGCCATCGAACGCGTGGAAGACCTGCTTTCGCACTACCCGCTGCGCGGCATCAAGGGCCCCATGGGTACCTCGCAGGACATGCTCGATCTCATGGGCGGTTCCGAAGATAAGCTCGCCTCTCTAGAGACCAATATTGCGGATTACCTGGGCTTTCGCCGCATCTTCAACTCCGTGGGCCAGGTGTACCCGCGCTCGCTGGATTTCGATGCCATCTCCTGCCTCGTCTCCCTGGGCACCGCCCCGGCATCGCTGGCCACCACCATCCGCCTGATGGCCGGCAACGAGACCGTCACCGAGGGCTTCAAGGAAGGCCAGGTCGGCTCGTCCGCCATGCCGCACAAGATGAACGCCCGCTCCTGCGAACGCGTGACCGGCCTGCAGGTCATCCTGCGCGGCTACCTCACCATGGCCGCAGACCTCGCCGGCAGCCAGTGGAACGAGGGCGATGTCTCCTGCTCGGTGGTGCGACGCGTGGCGCTTCCCGATGCCTTCTTTGCCATCGACGGCCAATTCGAAACCTTCCTCACCGTGCTCGATGAATTCGGCGCCTTCCCCGCCATGATCGACCGCGAGCTGGAGCGCTACCTGCCCTTCCTCGCCACCACCCGCATCCTCATGGCCGCGGTGCGCGCCGGGGTGGGCCGCGAGACCGCCCACGAGGTCATCAAGGAAAACGCCGTGGCCGTGGCGCTGAATATGCGCGAAAACGGTGGCAACCAAGACCTGGTCCAGCGCCTTGCCGCAGATGACCGCCTGCCCATGGACGAGGTCGAGCTCGAAAGGGTCCTCGAGGATAAGCACGCCTTCATCGGCGCCGCTGAATCCCAGGTCTCTCAGGTCCTGCACCGCATCAAGGCCCTCGTGGGTGAGCACCCCAAGGCCGCTGCCTATACGCCGGGCGAGATTCTTTAGCGTTGTGCGCGGGCTTACATGCCCTCGCACGCCCGCGCACGCCCGCGCACACCCGCGCGTTATGATGAGGACCATGCGTCCTGAGCTTTCTTCTTATACCCATGTAGCCTCCGGCAAGGTCCGCGATATTTACGATGTGGATGACACCACCCTGCTGATGGTGGTCTCTGACCGCATCTCCGCCTACGACTTTGCCTTGGAACCGGCCATCCCGGACAAGGGCCGGGTTCTCACGGCCACCTCGAAGTTCTTCTTTGATGCCATCGATTTTCCCAACCACCTCGCCGGACCGCTCGATGATGAGCGCATTCCGGAAGAGTGCTTGGGTCGCGCCATGGTGGTCAAGAAGCTAGACATGCTGCCCTTCGAGTGCGTGGCGCGCGGTTTCCTTACCGGCTCCGGCTTAAAGGAATACCAGGCCGACGGCACCGTGTGCGGCATCGAGCTGCCCGCCGGCTTGGTGGAGGCCTCCCGCCTGCCCGAGCCCATTTTCACTCCGGCCACCAAGGCTGAGCAGGGCGATCACGATGAGAATGTGTCTTTCGAACACGTGGCAGACAAGCTCGGCCGCGAGTGCGCCGAGGAACTGCGCGCGGCTACCTTGCGCATTTATGCGAAGGCCGCCCAATTGGCGGAGGAGAAGGGCATTATCTTGGCCGATACCAAATTCGAGTTCGGCCTCGATGCAGATGGCACGCTCGTGCTTGCCGATGAAGTCCTCACCCCCGATTCCTCCCGCTACTGGCCCGCAGATTCTTACGTGGAAGGCGAGGTACAGCCCTCCTTTGATAAGCAGTACGTGCGCGATTGGCTGACTTCTGATGCCTCCGGCTGGGATAAGTCCTCTGAGACCACCCCGCCCGCGCTTCCCGATGACGTCGTTTCCGCCACCCGCCTGCGCTATATCGAGGCCTACGAAAAGCTATCGGGTGAGCGCTTCGCGGACTTTCTCGCGCCGCGTTCCTAGCCGCCCGGGCCGGTCTAGGCCGGATAGGGCAACCGCGCGTTAGCTGGTTGCCCGCGGCTGTTGTCCGCCGCTGGGGAACCGCCGGTGACGCGTACAGTGGTAGGGCATGAGTGATGAAAAGACGACCGCACCGGTAGCCCCAGTCCACCCCGTAAAGCGCGAATTTCACGGCCGCGAATTCGTGGATAATTACGAGTGGCTGCGCGATAAGCAATCGCAGGAAACCCTGGATTACCTCAATGCCGAAAATGATTACACCGCGGCGCATACCGGGCACTTGGATGCGATGACGGAGAATATCTTCCAAGAGATTAAATCCCGCATTAAACAAACCGATATGTCCGTGCCAGCCCGCCGCGGTAAGTACTGGTACTACGGCCGCTCCGAAGAGGGTAAGAATTACGGCTATTCCTGCCGCATCCCGGTAGAAGAGGGCAGCGATCCGTGGACCGCCCCGGTGATTCCGGAAGAAGGCAGCCCAGAGGGTGAAGAAATTATCCTAGACGCCAACGCCTTGGCAGAGGGCAAGGACTTCTTCGCCCTTGGTGCGGCCTCCATCTCAGATTCCGGCCGCTACCTGTCCTATTCCGTGGACTTTGCCGGCGACGAGCGCTTTGAGCTGTCCATTAAGGACCTCGAAACGGGAGAGCTTCTAGAAGATCACCTCACCGGAATTTTCTATGGCGCTACCTGGGCAGGCGATGGCTATATCTTCTACTCTACGGTCGATGATGCCTGGCGCCCAGATGCGGTGTGGCGCCATAAAGTAGGCACCGAGCAGTCCGCGGATGTGCGCGTCTTCCACGAGGAAGATGAGCACTTTAACGTGGGCATCGGCAGTGCACGCTCCGACAAGTACCTCTTCATCGGGGTGGGTTCGAAGATAACCTCGGAAGCCTGGGTGCTGGATACGGAGAACCCAGAAGGAGAATTCCGCCCGCTGTGGAAGCGCGAGACGGGTGTGGACTATGACGTAGACCATGCCGTGGTGGGCGGCGAGGACTACTGGATTGTCACCCACAACGCCACCGGCCCGAACTTCGCAGTGGGCTATGCCAAAGTGGATGCGGAACTTCCCGCCCTGCGCGATCTGCCGGAGCTTCTAGCACACGATGACACCACCCGCATCGAGGGCGTGGATACCTACCGCGATCACATGGTGGTGGGCTACCGCCGCGGTGGCATCGGCCGCGCCGCCATCATGCGCGTTGGCGATGACTTCGGAGAATTCGAAGAACTCAATTTCAACGAGGAACTCTTTACCGTCGCCGTGGCCGGTAACCCGGAATGGGATGCGCCGGTAGTGCGCGTGAACTACGTGTCTTATATTCAGCCCGCGCAGCTTTTCGATTACCGCGTGGATACCGGCGAGTACACGCTGCTGAAGGAACAAGAAGTCCCCGGTGGCTATGATCCGGATGATTACGTGGCCTACCGCATCTGGTCGACTGCCAGTGATGGCACCAAGATCCCAGTCTCCGTGGTGCACCGTTCCGACTTGGACCGCACCAAGCCCAACCCGACGCTGCTGTATGGTTACGGCTCCTACGAGGCCAGCATGGACCCGTACTTCTCCGCGTCCCGGCTATCGCTCATGGATCGCGGCATGATTTATGCGGTTGCCCATGTGCGCGGTGGCGGCGAGATGGGCCGTCAGTGGTATGACGACGGCAAGATGCTGCAGAAGAAAAACACCTTCACCGATTTCATCGCAGTGGCCGATGATCTCATCGAGCGCCGCGTGACCACCCCGGACCAAATGGTGGCCGAAGGCGGCTCTGCCGGCGGTATGCTTATGGGTGCCGTGGCCAATATGGCACCTGACCGCTTTACCGCTATCCAAGCCGTCGTCCCCTTCGTGGATCCGCTAACCTCGATGCTCATGCCGGAGCTTCCCCTCACGGTTCCCGAATGGGAAGAGTGGGGCGACCCGTACCACGATCCGGAATACTACGACTACATGAAGTCCTACTCGCCCTACGAGAATGTTGAGGCCAAGGACTACCCGGATATCTTGGCTATCACCTCGCTGAACGATACCCGCGTGCTGTACGTGGAACCGGCAAAGTGGATTGCGCAGCTGCGCGCTACCGCCACCGGCGGCGAATTTCTGCTCAAGACGGAGATGGCCGCCGGGCACGGTGGCGTATCCGGCCGCTACGATAAGTGGCGCCAAAACGCCTTCGAATACGCCTGGACGATCAATAAGGCCACCGGCCTGACGGAGTAACTGCCCATCACAGTCGTGCGCTGGCTGGCACCCTGGCTAGCGTTCTGGCCAGCGCGCGGATCTGGCGGTACTGTGCGATAATTTGAGCTATGACTAGCCACCTTCTGGTTTCTATCTCCAGTATTTTTGAGGACACTCGAAAGCAGGCTACAAGCTTCCTGTCGGTTCTGGACCGGGAGGAAATTCCCGTCTCCCTGCTCATCGCCCCGCATATTGATGGCAATTGGCACCTGGCCAAGGACAAAGACACCCAACAGTGGCTCAAGGATCAAGCGGCCGCGGGCCGTCCGCTTATCCTCAATGGCTTTGACCAGGCAGTCCAAGGCCGCCGCGCGGAGTTTGCCAACCTCAATTCACACGAGGCGAAGCTGCGCCTAGCCGGTGCGACCCGGCAGATGGCACAGATTGGTTTTGAACCCACCATCTTCGCGCCCCCGCGCTGGCGCATGTCTCCCGGAACGTTGCAGGTCCTGCCCAAATTCCCCTTTGAGGCGGCGGCTTCTACCCGCGGCATCCTAGAGGTACCCACCGGGAAATTCCACCAAGCCCGCAACCTTTCTTTCGGTGAGGGCTTCGGTTCTGCCAAATGGTGGCGCAAAAACATCATCCGCGCGGCAGAGCGCTCCGCCCAGCGCGGCAATACCGTGCGCCTTTCCATCTCTGCCCGCAACCTGGATGACCGCAAGGTCATTAAAGACTTTGTGAAGGCTGCTCGCCGCGCGCTTGACGCGGGCGCTACTCCCGCTGATTACAGCATTTACCTTCCGCGTTAGTCCGGCGGAGGTTTTATAGTAGGTAGCATGAAACGAACAGATGAACTAACAACGCAACAGGCGGCAGACTTCTTGAATGTCTCTCGGCCGCGTGTCATCGAGCTCATGGATGAGGGAACCTTGAAGGGGCATACAGAAGGTGCCTACCGCCATCTGTATGCCTCCAGCGTGCAGGACTTTAAACGCCAGAGAGACCTTGAGCAGCGTGCTGCTGCAGACGAGCTCGCGGTGCTCTCTGACGAGATGGGCTTGTACGAGTAGGCGCTCCTACTTGCTTAGGCCGTTAATGAAGTCCTTAGCCTGCTGCGGGAGCATGCCCCAGATTCCAGCGGGGATGATCTTCTGCAGGTTTCCGGTAGCCGCCATGAAGCCGGGGATGGCGAGAAGGCCGGCCAGGATGGCAAAGCCGATAATGGCGCCGGTGCCCCAGGAGCTAGAGCCGAGCCCGAAGCCTGGGCCATCGGTGTTGTCGTCCTGGTTGGCATCGTTGCCCTGATCGCCGTCGTCGGTGGATTCATCCTCGCCCAGGGTAAAACCGACCTTGACGGGGTCGTGGTCGGAGGCGCGGAAGGGCGAGTCAGTGTAGAAATCCACGGCGTTGTAGTTGCGGCGGGAGTACTCAAAGGCGACGGGTTCGTCGGCGTTGATGTTCCACACTTGGGCATCGTCAAGCGCGCCCGAAGCAACCTCATTGGCAAGGACGTGGTCTAGGGTGCCGAGCAGGCCGCCGAACTGGTAAGAGGTATCGGCGCCGTATTTTTCCGCAGGCACGGTAAAGCCATCGTTGCGGAAGACATCGAGTGCGGTTTCGTGGGTGTAGGCATTGAAATCACCCAGGGCAAAAAGCGGCTTATCCTTCCAATCGTCCTGCTTGTGCAGGGCATCGAGCACGGCCTGTGCCTGGGCGTTGCGGACGTTGAGGTTATTGCCCTGGCCATCGCCGGAATCTTCATCGCCCTTGGCCACCGAGCCCTTGGACTTGAAGTGGCTGGCCACGGCGACGAAGGACTCGTCATCGCTAGTGAGCGGCTGGAATTCCTGGGCCAGCGGCTCACGGGCGGTGCCGGAAAAGCGCGGATCCTGGAAGATGCGGGATTCGCCTACGGGCTTGACCACGTCCTTGTGGTAGATGAACGCGGTGCGGATGACATCGGGATGCTCAGGGACTTGCTCCTTGGACGGGGAGGGAACGAAGGCCCACTTCTCGGTGCCCGCGGCCTCGTTAAGTTTTTCGGTCAGGCGCTTCAACGCCTTATCGCGCTGGTCAAAGTCCCCGGTTACCGCGTAGCCATCTTCGATTTCGGAAAGACCAATGACATCGGCATCCAGGCCATTGATGGCGGCGACGATCTTGCGCTCTTGGTCCTTTAAGGCGGATTCGGTATAGGCGCCGCGGGTCTTGCCGCGGTTGACGGTGACTTTATTGCCCGCGCGGTCGGTATAGGCGCTGCCGCCGAATTCCTCGCCCAGGGAGGTGAAGTAATTCAGCACGTTAAAGGCACCGATGGTGTATTCACCCTTGACATCATCGACGGCGTGCAGCTCCGCATCCCGGGATTCTTCCCAGGAGATGGGGAGATCGGCGCCGGCGGTTTCACCGGTGACCGGCTCGGTGGGCTGGAAGCGCCACTGCTCGTGGGAGTAGCCCACGATGACCGGGTGCTGGAATTCGACGGTATCGGTGGTACGCAGGGATTTGATGGTCTTGCCGCCATCTTGGGCGATATAGGGCAGAGGGGTGTCCTTATCGGTCCTCAAATAATCGCGGGTGCGGCCATCATCCAAGGTAACGAGCTTTTCTGCATTATCCTTGGCCAGTTTGTGCAGCTCGGAATCAGGGTCGGTGGAAGGGGAATGGACATCGGAAGGCTGGCGGAAGGCTTCCTCGCCCGGGGCGAGGCCGACCTCGCCGTATTGGTTGAGTGAGTAGTTATTGGTCACGGTGTGCGCGCCGGGTTGGATGAGCATGTGCTCAAAGGGCTCGCGTGCGGCATCGCCTTGGGGCAGCTCATCCACGGCGAGCGGGGTGACCGCTTCCAATGCGGTATCGAGCTGCTTGAGGGAAGAAGCGCTTACCTGGGTGGCGCCGTAATACTCGGAGACCTGGCCGGTGATCTCTACGGAATCGCCGATGCTGGGGTATTTATCGGCGCCCTTTTTACCCATGTGCACAAATAGCGCCTGGGAGGCATCGGTGGTTTCTTGGCCGGTGCCGCCGGTTTGGATGGTAAAGCCGTTGAGCCCGCCCGCGCTCCACACGCCGGTGACAACGCCCTGGGTAGCAACGTTCTGGCCCTCGAGCGGGGAGGTATCGCCGGTGCCTTGGATTTCAGCAATCGGGGTAATGCCCTCGGGTGCGGGAAGGTTCTCGGAATCATCGGAGCTGCCCGAGTCACCCGATCCGCCTGGCTGCGGGGAGGGGGACTCGTTGCCGGAATTGGTGGGATTTGGCCTACCGACGGTGAAGTCCGCGGAGTTGTCATCGGTATCGGTGCCCGCCGCGTTGCGGGAAGCGGAGGTGTCATTGGACAGCGCGCCGGTGGCAGCTCTTTCAGACTTGGAGGCGGCACCGTAACCTATGAGGTCAATGGTATTACCGGTGGCATCGGCAAGCTGCACCGAGCCCTTCGTGCCGGACATATTGACCTTGCCCTCTGCATCCGGGGCGGGAAGAGCCTGGGCCTGGCCATTGCCGGCGGCAGCCTGTACTAGGTAGTAACCGTGGGGAGCGATGGTGCCGGACAGGGTGATCTTGCCGCCGCTATTGCCGTTGGAGGCAAAGTACTCCACGGACCAGCCGGTGAGATCGATTGCGGCATCGGTGGGGTTATAAAGCTCGATGAAATCATTGGAAAAGCTCGCACCCTTATTTCCGCCACCGCCGTAGACCTCAGAGATGACCGCGGTGGAATTATCCGGGGCGGCCATGGCGGAAGGCACCGCAATAGATAGGGAGAGGGTGGAGAAACCGGCAGCGAGGGCTACCCTGCCAAAGCGGCGAAGAGCCATAGAAAAGTCACCTTAATCATAGAGAAAGTTGTCATGGACGCCTTTTATTTTTACTCGCTGAACAATCGGTGTACCCGGGACCGCTTTGGGCGGGTTTCGCGCGAGCAGGCTGTGAAACCTGGGTGCCGCGCAAAATTCGTTTTCCTGTTGGTCGTAATTTACGCGGAGTTTGCTTTACCGGGGTGAAAACCCTGCAGTGGGGGTATATCTAGGGATTGGGCGGGGGTATGACTACACTGAATCGGGCAGACCTAAGCCCCATACAGTAAGGCAAAAATTTCATGGCTCGTGTAGTTGTCAATGTCATGCCCAAGGCGGAAATTCTGGATCCGCAGGGCCAAGCTGTCGTCCGCGCATTGGGTCGCATCGGAGTATCCGGTGTCAGCGATGTGCGCCAAGGAAAGCGCTTCGAACTCGAGGTAGATGATTCCGTTACCGCAGAGGAACTGGATAAGGTAGCAGAAACGCTGCTGGCTAATACCGTCATCGAGGACTACGAGGTTACGCAGCTGGAGGTCAAGTAAGTGACCGCAAAAATCGGAGTAATCACCTTCCCCGGCACCCTGGATGATGTGGATGCCGCCCGCGCAGCCCGCACCGCCGGCGCCGAGGTCATTAACCTCTGGCACGCGGATGCTGATCTGCGCGGCGTGGACGCGGTAGTCGTGCCGGGCGGTTTTTCCTATGGTGACTATTTGCGCTCGGGCGCTATTTCGGCGCTCGCCCCCGTCATGCGCAGCGTCATCGACCGCGCCAAGGCGGGAATGCCGGTGCTTGGCATTTGCAATGGTTTCCAAATCTTGACTGAAGCAGGCCTCTTGCCGGGCGCATTGACCCGGAATAAGGGCCTGCATTTTCATTGCACCGATACTTACCTGGAGGTGGAGCACTCCACCACGGCCTGGACCAGCGAGTTTGAAAAGGGCCAAAAGATTTTAGTTCCCGCCAAGCACGGCGAGGGCCGCTTCCAGGCAGGCGATGACGATATCGCCCGCATCGAGGGCGAAGGCCGTGTGGTCTTCCGCTATACCGATAATTACAACGGCTCCATCAATGGCATTGCTGGGGTAAGCGATGAGTCCGGCCGCATCGTGGGCCTCATGCCGCACCCAGAGCACGCCATTGACCCGCTGACCGGCCCATCCACCGACGGATTGGGACTATTCGTATCCGCCATCAAGGCCGTCGCGGAAGCGCCGGCGGTTTAAGGAGGCCACCTACATGACCGTTTCTAATGACACCGTAGACAAGGCGCAGTCCACCCCGGATGAGCAGCAGCCGTACGTTGAGCTCGGCCTGAAGGATGACGAATACCAGCGCATCCACGATATTTTGGGCCGGCGCCCCACCGACGCGGAGCTGACCATGTACTCCGTGATGTGGTCCGAGCACTGCTCCTATAAGTCCTCCAAGACGCACCTGCGCTACTTTGGTGAGACCATGACGGAGGAGATGGGGGAGAAGATCCTCGCCGGCATTGGTGAAAACGCCGGCGTGGTGGACATCGGCGATGGCAACGCGGTGACCTTCCGCGTGGAATCGCACAACCACCCCTCCTACGTGGAGCCCTACCAGGGCGCGGCGACCGGCGTGGGCGGCATCGTCCGCGACATCATGGCCATGGGGGCCCGCCCCATCGCCGTGATGGATCAGCTGCGCTTTGGGCCTGCCGATGCCCCCGATACCAAGCGCGTGCTACCCGGCGTCGTCTCTGGCGTGGGCGGCTACGGCAACTCCTTGGGCCTGCCCAATATTGGCGGCGAGACCGTCTTTGATGAAACCTATGCCGGTAACCCGCTGGTCAACGCCCTGTGTGTGGGTACGCTCAAGGTCGATGACCTGAAACTCGCCTTCGCCTCCGGCAAGGGTAATAAGGTCATGCTCTTTGGCTCCCGCACCGGCCTGGATGGCATCGGCGGCGTATCCGTGCTGGCCTCCGATACCTTTGAGGACGGCGCGGAGCGGAAGCTGCCGGCCGTGCAGGTGGGCGACCCCTTCGCGGAAAAGGTGCTCATCGAATGCTGCCTGGACCTCTACCACGCCGGCGTTGTGGTGGGCATCCAGGACTTGGGCGGCGCTGGCCTGGCCTGTGCCACCTCTGAGCTGGCAGCTTCCGGCGATGGCGGCATGGAGGTCAACCTCGATGCGGTACCGCTGCGCGCGGAAAACATGACCGCAGCGGAAATCCTTGCCTCCGAGTCCCAGGAGCGCATGTGCGCCGTCGTGGCGCCGGAAAACGTGGAGAAGTTCCGCGAAATCTGCGAGCACTGGGAGGTCACCTGCGCCGAAATCGGTGAGGTTACTGAAGGTGACCACTTGGTCATCCGCCACCAGGGTGAGGTCGTCGTCGATGCGCCGGCTGGCACCATCGCGGATGAAGCACCCGTCTACGAGCGCCCCTACGCCCGCCCCGAGTGGCAGGATGAGCTGCAGAAATACCAGGGCACGGACAAGCGCGGCCTGGTGGAATCCCTGCAGAAGCTCATTTCCTCGCCTTCGTTGTGCTCGCGCGATTTCATCATGAATCAGTATGACCGCTACGTGCGTGGCAATACCGTCCAGTCCCACCACGCGGACGCGGGCGTGCTGCGCATCGATGAGGAGACCGGCCGCGGCGTTGCCGTGTCCGCCGATGCTTCCGGCCGCTACACCAAGCTGGATCCGAACATGGGCGCGCGCCTGGCCCTGGCTGAGGCCTACCGCAACGTCGCGGTCACCGGCGCCAAGCCCGTCGCGATTACCAATTGCCTGAACTACGGTTCGCCGGAAAACCCGGACGTGATGTGGCAGTTCCGCGAATCGGTGCACGGGCTTGCCGATGCCGCCGTGGAACTCTCCATCCCCGTCTCTGGCGGCAACGTCTCCTTCTACAACCAGACCGGCTCCGAGCCGATTCTGCCCACCCCGGTCGTGGGCGTGCTCGGCGTTATCGACGATGTGCACCAAGCCATTGGCAATAACTTGGGCACCGTCAATGAGAAGGAAGTCCTCATCGCCTTGGGTGAGACCAAGGATGAGTTTGGCGGTTCCATTTGGCAGCTGGTGAGCGCCGAGGGCGCCGATAAGGACAACCTCAACGGCCTGCCGCCGCAGGTGGACATGGCCAATGAGAAGCGCCTCGCGGATTTCTTCGACGGCAACGATTTGCTCACCGCCGCGCACGATGTCTCCGAGGGCGGCCTGGCCGTTGCCGCCTTTGAGATGGCCAAGCGCGCCGGTGCGCCTGCCGATGCCGCCGGCCTCGGCCTCGACCTCGATCTCACCGCCGTGCACGAGGACGCCTTCACCGCGGCCTTCTCCGAGTCCGCTTCCCGCGCACTCGTGGCCACCACCGCTGACCGCGCCGATAAGGTGCTCGCCCGTGCCGCTGAGCTTGGCATCCCAGTAGCCATCGTGGGTGAGACCACCGAAACTGGTGCGCTTACCTTGGGTGGCGAATCCGTGGCCATCTCTCAGTTGGTTGAGGCATGGTCTGCTACTTTGCCTGACCTCTTCGGTCACGCCGTGGGCGCTAACTCCGTTGTGGAGTAAGCCAGCCCCTGTCACCGCTTAGCTCAAGCCCGGCTTTGGCCGGGCTTGAGGAGCATTTAGACTATCTTCGATGATCGGGGTCGCTGCCCAATGAGCATCGCCCTTTCTCTCTGTCTCGAATCGTAATTTTTATATTAGGAGTCCCATGAGCGCGCATTCCCGCCATCAAGCCTCCGCGCCCGCATCAACAGTGCTGCGGTGGTACCACCATGGTATTGGGCTGGTGTTTGGCCTCGTGGTTGCCGTAATTTCCGCCGGAAAACTGAATTACGGTGACTGGGGTGCGCTATGGATTGCTGGATTGCTCGTCCGCGATGGAAATCGGGAGCATTTATATAGAATCGATGAACGCGATTTCGCACTGCCACGTGGTGATGTGTGGTTAGACACCATCGCCCACTCTGATGTCACTGAATTCCCGCACCCTTATGTTCACGTCCCATTTCTAGCGGATGTGATGAGCTTGGTCGTGCGAGTCATCAGCTTTGATGTCTCCGTGATATTGCTCGCGATTGCTTCCGGTTGGGCGTTGGTGGTGCTGATAGTCTCCGCCTGGTTCTTGTGGTTTGAGGAAGAGATAGCGACCATTACCTTGCTTTTCGGAATCCTCTTGGGCTGGGCATCGATAGCTTTTCAATCATCGTTATTTCTTGGCCAGACGAGCCCACTGATTTTTGCGGGCGTTGCATACGGCCTTGCTGCTGCTCGCGTGCACCCAGTACGCGCAGGAATTGCACTAGGACTTGTATCTGCAGTGAAGCTAACCCCCATTATCCTCGTGCTCATCTGTGTGGTCTTTCCGCGGGCGCGCAAAGCGGGATTGGTAGCACTCGGGACAGGAGTCGTTGCTGTGCTCTACTCAATCGTCGTTTCTGGCTGGAACGTGTTTACCTCGTGGTGGGATACCCTTCAGGATATCAAGGCGGCAATAATGGTCGCTCCTGTCAACGGATCGATTGCTTCCCAACTGAGCACCAATCGCGTTGAAGATGACAGCATTCTTGTCACTATCGTTCATGATCCTTCACTGGCTGCCAGCCTTATTCCGCCTTTTGTAACCCTGGCATTAATTGCGCTGGTTATTGTTACCGCTTTACGCTCACAGGAGCCGTGGCGCATTGCTGCCGTCGGCATCTTTACGGTTCTCACGGCTACCGGCAATATCTTGTGGGATCATTACGTCTTGTGCGCCGTACTGCCACTGCTAGGCGTTCTGGCACGCGGGCAGAATCGCATCATTTATGTTGTGCCGGTCTTAGGTCTCTTCTTGTTCCCACCGCTGGCCAGGGCAGATTCTGAAATGTGGTTGTCATGGTCCTCGTTGATCGTCTTGGTGGGCTTTGTAATCGCACTGTGTATCGCGGAGCTAAGCCGGGAGGACGCCTTGCCTCTGCGGGATCGCCGCCTTTCCTTCAAAAAGGCGAGTTAGTAAGCGGCTTTTCTCCACTAAAGCCACCACCTCGCCTCTCCGGAACCGAGGGCTTCAAGATCGTTGCCCAGCTGCTACCCGCCCAATGATGCTGGTACCCACTCAGTGATGATGTATGCCCACTGCCGGCCATATGGTGCTGAACGCGCTTGCCGATGCCGCCGACCTCGACCTCGATTTCGATCTCTCCGCCGTGCACGAGGGCGCCGCCATCGCGGCCATCGTGGGTGAGACGACCGAAACCGGCGCGCTTACTTTGGGCCGTGAATCCGTGGCCATCTCCCAGCTGGTTGAAGCATGGTTCTCCACCTTGCCTGAGCTCTTCGGCTACGCCGTCGTGGGCGCTAATTCTGTTGCGGAGTAAGCCAGCCTTTGGCATCGCCTAGCTCAAGCCCGGCTTCAGCCGGGCTTTTTGCTTTCAAGGCTGTGCAACGTAGGTACTCAATCCGTCTTTACTTGTATCCCTCAGGTTGATACAAGTAAAGAAGGAGGTTAAGGGTAGAGGGGTTCGGTGTCGAAATGAAAGCTGTAGAAATTCTGGCGCAGCTAGAATCCTTAGCAGCAAATCAGTGGGGCATTATCACTACGGCTCAGGCTCAATGCGAAGGTATTTCTCGCCTCCACATAAATCGCTTGGCAGGGAGCGAGATTCTAACGCGCGCACGCAGGGGCATCTACTTTCTTCCCTCAGTTCAGCTTGGTCCATTAACGGATGTCAGGGAAGCCTGGATATCCCTTGAACCAAACCTATTTGCGGTAGAACGTATAGACGCCGACAATAAGATCGTTGTGTCTCATGCGTCCGCAGCACTTATCCATAGCATTGGTGATTTGATTCCGAATACACAGACTTTCTCGGCTTCCTTGCGGAAACAAACCAGTCAGAATGATATCCACATTTATGACGATCGAGAGATAGAAGTCGGGGATATAGAAAATATCGACGGATCGCCCGTAACCTCAGTAGAAAAGACGGTGGAGGACTTGGCCTCCCAAATAATGGAATTCAATTATTTGGCGACTCTCGTCGTGGACTCCTTGCGAAAAGAAGGCGTTCGATTAAAGAGCTTGGCAAAGCGGCTGAACCCAGTGTCAGCAGCTTATGGATTCAATTCTGGTAAAGATCTTTTGGCTGCGTGTTGGGAAGAAGCGGGGGCTGACGAAGATAATGAAGAGCTCCGAGATCGCTTCTTTATCAGCGCGGGCACTGGTGTGGAGACAAGGAGTTTTAGAGACTCTCGTTAGCCGCAGAGTGCAGTGAAACGTCATAGAAGAAAATACGCCCACTGGAGCTGCAATCTCCACCACGCATTCCCAGAAACTAGGACTACCGTTGCCGGTATGAAGATCGTTGCCCGGTTGCTGTCCGTCCCGCTTGCGCTTGTAGCTTTCCTCGCGCTGTGGCTTGCGGTGGCGCCGTTTACGCCGCATATTCCGTATTGGGGCGCGGGTGCGCTCATTGGCCCGCAGTATATCGGGCCGGTGGTTATCTTTTCCCTTATTCTCCTGGTCCTTGCGGTGCTTGGAGGATTCGCCTCCCGCAGCTTCTACGTGCCAGGGGCATTCGCGGCGATTGCCCTCACTGCCGGGCTTGTGCTTTTCGGCACGCAGATTCACGCCGCGAAGGGGCAGGGTACCGAGGTGGATATTCCCGCTGCCTTTAGCTGGGCCGGGGTGGAAAGCACCAACGAGGGCCCCGACCATACGGTGGCCTACGATTCCTTCCACGGCGACGATCTAGATATGGATATCTACACGCCACAAGAAAGTGGGCCCCACCCGGTGATGCTGTATGTCCACGGCGGCGGCTGGGATCAGATGAACAAGCACTCCCAGGCGTTTAATATGCGGCAGATGGCACAGCGCGGCTACCTCGTATTATCCATTGATTACACGCTGTCCAGCTGGGATCAGCCCACGTGGAAGGTGGCAGCGGAGCAGGTGGGCTGCGCGATGAATTGGGTCAATGCCCACGCCGCGGATTATGACGGCGACCCGGAGCGTTTCTTTACATACGGCGAATCCGCCGGCGGCCAGTTGGTGCTGAATGCGACTGCCGATGCCGCCGCGCACCCCAACCAGCTGCCTTCCGCCGATTGTCCCAGCACACCGGCCGTTCCCCGCGCCGTGTATGCGGATTCACCGGCCCTCGGCGTCCTCCACATCTATGACTCCGACGATGCCTATGCCGCACAGGGCTCCCGCGATACCGTGCAGAAATATCTGGGTGGAACGCCGGAGGAATATCCCGAGCGTGCAGATTTCGTTACCTCGGCGACGCACCTTAATTCGGACATGCCACCCATCAAGATTGTCCGCAGCGATAACGATCGCCTCGTCCCGCCGGAAAGCTATGACGATTTTCGCCGCATAGCCCAAGAAAAGAATATCGACCTGAGCGAGTACGTGCGCCCATACGCCGATCACGCATCGGCCCTTAGCGCCCACGGAGTCTGGAACCAGCACCTGCTCCAGGCGATGCCCCAATTCTTCGCTGAGCACGATCCGCAAGGTTCCTAAGCCCCGAAACCCTCTGAAGTTATGCGTGGCTCATTTGGCTGACCTTGAAATGCTCGGAAACGGTTTTGATGGCTCCGAAAGCAGCCCAAGTGACGTGGAGGAGAAGCAGGACCAGCAGGGCGGCGCTCACGGTATCCATCCAGCCCAAACCCCACGCGAGCGCCGCGGGCTGTGTGGATAGGGTATGGGTGCCGAGGCAGCACGTGCCCACGGGGAAGGTACTGGCCCACCAGCTGGGGTTATAGGACATTGGGGTATTTCCTAGGGCGGTACCCCAGTGCTTGGCCAAAGCGTAGATGCTCAGCGGCACGCCCAAGCCCAGCATCGCTACACCATAGACCATGGCGCGGAAATGCCATTGGTCACCGGCGAGTAGCTGTGCTGCGGCGGTGGACTGGCCGACCAACCCCATCGGGATCCAAGCGGTGGCAGCGAAGCTAATGGGAACCTTGGGAAAGGTGCGCAGGTAAACGACGGCAAACGTCGGCAGTCCTGTCACCCAAGCCACTACGAAGCAGAACACGCCGATGCCGTGGATGACCGAGCCCCATTCACCAGCATGCGGTACTAATTGCGCCGACGAGGTTGCGGAAACCATGGGGGCAACAAGGGGTAATCCCCAGGTAAAAGCGGGGTTAGAAGGGCGGTCGGAGAAAAGAAACTTGAGATATTTTAAACAGGTAATGACGCTCAGGATTGTTCCTACCGCCCAACACACGGTGTGAATCAACCAGGCGTCAAAGATAAGTGAGTAGGCACTACCCAAAGCGAGGATGCCCATGGAGACCATGCCCCATGCAGGCATGTCGCTGGAGTTGAATCCCGGAGTGCGGTGCTTAATAAATCCCGCTGTGAACGCCAAGAAGACAAGCGTTGCAACGCCGAGCATGATTTCTGCTGGAAGGCGGCCCAGGATTGGGCTCAGGAGAGCATCGATGAGAGACGAGGAGATTCCGAGTCCCATTACTGCTCCGGCCCAGCCAGGTCCTAGCGGAGGGAGCTCTATCTCATTGCGAATCTTTAACATATTCTTCAGGTTAGGCACTGCTTGATGTGTGCGGGAGAGCGCATAATCCGAACGGGGTTACAATAAATGAATGTACCCCTCACGAGAAGATGGTAACGATGGATTCTCTCCCGTTCGACGCAGCTACGTTCCCGATGCTTTCACGGTTGATGCCGTCCTTGCTGTAGCTCGATATGGGGGTATGAACCAGGCTGCGAAACACCTGAATGTCTCCCAACAAACGGTTAGTACGCGCATCGCCAAGTTTGAAAAACGCCTCAATAATCGCATTTTTGGCGCGGAGTGGCGGGTAGTTCCGTGACAGAAGTGGGCAGTCAAGTCGTCCGTGTACTCGAGGGATTAGAAGGGGCCCTGAACGAATGCGCGCGTGGCCTCGAAACAGCCGTTGGGGTTGGGGCCACCGAGGACATTAGCTTGGTGGTTTCTCATACTGTGTCTGAAGTGGACTACCCCCGTTGGGCCGCGGCCTACCAACGCGCTCACCCACATACTTATCTGTACATGCGTCAGCTCAACAGCCGGGAGGCGCAGCGCCACGTGGTTCAAGGACAGGCAGAACTAGCGATTATTGAGGGCCATTGGGTGGCCCACGAACTGCACGAGCGTGTGGTCGGGCACGATGAACTCGTGGTTGTTGTCCCCGCAGAACATCGCTGGGCGAAGCCGCGCAACCACAATCAGCCAGTGACCCCGTCAGCATCAACGTCAGCACCAACATTGGAAACGAAGGTATCTCCAGTGACGAAGGAGGAGCTGCAATCTACGCCCTTGGTGCTGCGTGAACAGGGAAGCGGCACACGGGAGGTGGTGGCGGATGTTCTGGGAGTGCTCGCCCCGCCGGCAGGGGAGTTCGGGTCTCTGGGAGCTCAACGTACTGCGATAGGAGCTCTGGGTGCGCCGGGGGTTATCGCGCGGAGAGCGGTGGCGCCACAGCTCGCTACAGGAGAATATGTAGAGGTTCCGGTGGTGGGAATCAGCTTTGACCGGCCGCTACGGGTGGTGTGGAGTGCGCAGAATCGTCTTTCTGATCCGGCCCAACATTTTTTGCGCTTCCTTGTGGACTATGCGGACGGGCGCAAGGACTAAAACGCGTAAAGACTCAAGATATATCCAACCCTGGGCAATCGTTTCCTTATGTAAACGGGGCTGACCACTTGAGTAAGCCATTTCATCGGGCTACAGCTAGCGAAATGCAGCAATAACGAAGGAAACCTGAAGCGCCCTCAGGCATAATGTTCCTATGTCAAAGTTCTCTGAGGTCCTGGAACAGCTGCGCGAAAACCAACCAAAGGCGAAGTATGGCATCGCCTTTGAAAAGTTGATGGTCAACTATTTTCAGACTGATCCCACTCTCAAGGCACAGTTTGATGAGGTCAGCCGGTGGACTGACTGGCGTTATAACGGCGGCAAGGCAGATACCGGAATCGATCTGGTGGCCCGCCGCAGCGATGACGGGACGTGGACCGCTATCCAGTGCAAGTTCTATGCGCCCACTGCGCGCATCCAGAAATCGCACCTGGACTCCTTCTTTGAGGCCTCGGGGCATTCCTTTGAAACGGAACAAGGCCGCGAGCACTTCGGCAGCCGGATGATCATTTCCACCACGGATCACTGGTCCTCGCACGCAGAGGAAGCATTGGCCAATCAGATTATCCCTACCAGCCGCATTGGTATTTCTGCCATCGCGGAATCGCCCATCAACTGGGACGTGGCCTTTCCCGGCTCTGAGGTGCAGGATAAAAATATCCAAATTAACCTCTCCCAGCGCGAGACCTTTGAACCACGCCCGCACCAGCAAACGGCCATCGACAAGGCCATCGAGGGATTTCAGACTCATGACCGCGGCAAGCTCATTATGGCCTGCGGTACCGGTAAGACGTTTACCGCGCTGCGCCTCGCGGAGCGAGTGGCAGAAGATTGGGGGGGGGGGGGCAAGGCTCGCATCCTGTTCCTAGTCCCTTCTATCTCGCTGCTTTCGCAGACGCTGAAGGAATGGACGGCGCAGGGGCGCCTTGATATGCGCGCCTTCGCGGTGTGCTCTGACTCGAAGGTATCCAAGAAAGCCGAAGACATTGCGGTTTATGACCTGGAAGTCCCCGTCTCTACTGAGGGCGCGGATATTGCGCGGCGTTTTGAGTCTGGTAAACGCGCCAAGGGGCTCAACATCGTCTTTTCCACCTATCAATCCTTGCCGGCAGTGCACGAGGCACAGCAGCAAGGCCTAGATGACTTTGACCTCGTCATTTGCGATGAGGCCCACCGCACCACGGGTATTACGTTGGCGGGGGAGGATTCCAGCAACTTCGTGCGCGTGCACGATACGGATTACATCAAGGCTGCCAAGCGTTTGTACATGACTGCAACGCCGCGGCTTTTCGATGACGCCGTGAAAGGCAAGGCCGCAGAGCACTCTGCTGAGCTCACCTCCATGGACGATGAGGGCATCTATGGCCCCGAGTTCTACCGGCTGGGCTTTGGCGAGGCCGTGGACAAGGGCTTGCTTACGGATTACAAGGTCTTGGTCATGACCGTCGATGAATCCGTGGCTGCCAATGCCATGGCCCATAGTGAGGATAATCAGATCAATCTCTCGCTTGCCTCCGCCATGATCGGTGCGTGGAATGGCCTGGCCAAGCGCTCCGGTGAGCTGCAAGGAAAGAAGGGTGGATTCGATGAAAACGCCCACCCCATGCAGCGCGCGGTGGCCTTTGCCAAGGACATTAAGACCTCTACCCAGATTGCGGAAAGCTTTCCTTCCTTGATTAGGACTCACCAGGAGCTACTGAAGGATAAGGTGGTGCTTAATGATGTCTCCTTGACCAACGTTGATCTTCAGATTGCTGCCCAACACGTCGATGGCGGCATGAACGCCATGGAGCGCGGCACTAAACTGTCCTGGATTGAATCGCCCGCGTCAGAAAACGAAGCCCGGATACTGACTAACGCGCGGTGCCTTTCGGAAGGCGTGGATGTACCGGCGCTGGACTCGGTGATCTTTTTCAACCCCCGCAATTCTATGGTGGATGTGGTCCAATCTGTGGGCCGTGTGATGCGTAAATCTGCGGGCAAGGACTATGGCTACATCATCTTGCCGGTCGCCGTCGCGCAAGATGTCTCGCCCTCGGAGGCGCTCAATGATAACCAGCGCTTCAAGGTGGTTTGGCAGATCCTTAACGCGCTGCGTGCGCACGATGATCGCTTTAATGCCAAGATCAATTCCATCGCGCTCAATGGAGCCAACGCACAAGAAGAACTGCCCATTGATGTCAACCATGTCCCTGGTGACAAGGAGAAAAGCGATAAAGAAAAGCTGGAGGATGCAGAACGCACCAAGTCTCCTGAGGCCTTTGAGGATTCCTCGGCAATGACGCAGCAGATTGCCTTGTTCTCATTGGAGCAATGGCAAGAGGCCATCTACACCAAGCTGGTGGATAAGGTCGGCACCCGCACCTATTGGGAGGACTGGGCCGATGACGTTGCCACTATTGCAGAAAATCAAATTACCCGCATTACCGCGCTGGTAGAAAACGCAGATGAGGACCTGCGCCAAGAATTCGACGAGTTTGTTGAGGGCCTGCGCAATAACTTGAACGATGGCATTTCGGCTGATGATGCCATCTCTATGCTCTCGCAACACCTGATTACTGCACCGGTGTTCAACGCCCTCTTTGAAAACCATGACTTCATTACCCATAACCCGGTAGCCCAGGTCATGGAGAAAATGGTCTCGGCTCTATCGAGGGCGAACCTGGATACGGAGACCGAATCGCTGGAAAAGTTCTACGAGTCCGTGCGCATTCGCGCCTCTGAGGTGACCTCCGCTTCCGGTAAGCAGCAGGTGATTAAGGAACTCTACGAGCGCTTCTTCCGCAAGGCCTTTAAGAAGCAGGCAGAGGCCCTCGGCATTGTCTACACTCCAGTGGAAATCGTGGACTTCATCCTTCGCGCGGCTGATGAGGTTTCCCGCAAGCACTTTGGCAAGGGGCTTAGCGATGAAGGCGTGAGCATCCTCGATCCCTTCGCCGGTACCTCGACGTTTATGGTGCGCTTATTGCAGTCTGGGCTGATCAAGCCGGAAGACTTGGCGCGCAAATATGCCCATGAACTATTCGCCACCGAGATCATGCTGCTGGCGTACTACGTCTCCGCCGTCAATTTCGAGACCACCTACAACGCCTTAGGGGAAGAAGCCGCGCAGCGCAACGGTGAACCAGCTCCGGACTACGTGCCGTTTACGAATATTGCCTTGGCAGATACCTTCCAAGTCCACGAAGACGGTGATATTCCAGACCTCAACCTTTTCCGCGAAAACAACGCCACCATCGAGCGTCAAAAGAACGCGCCCATCAATGTAGTCATTGGCAATCCGCCATACTCCGCGGGCCAAAAGTCCGCGAACGACCTCAACGCTAACCAGAAGTATCCCAGCCTGGATAAGCGTATCGCTGATACCTACGCAGCCAAGTCCACGGCCACCAATAAAAACTCCCTGTACGACTCTTACCTGCGCGCTTTCCGATGGGCTACCGACCGCATCGGCGACCAAGGCGTGGTGGCGTTCGTATCCAATGGCGGGTGGATCGACGGCAATACGGGCGACGGCGTGCGCTTGTCGATGGCCGAGGATTTCACGGACCTTTATATTTTTAACTTGCGCGGAAATGCTCGCACTGCGGGCGAACAGCGCCGCAAAGAAGCCGGTAACGTGTTTCGGGATGGGGGCCGCACAACTATTGCAGTCATGATCGGCATCAAAGATCCCACAAAGCCTGGTTTCCAGTTGCACTACCGAGATATCGGCGACTATCTCAACGCCGAAGAAAAGCTTGGCATCGTCGATTCCTCCACGATTGAAACCATTGACTGGCAGACTATCGAGCCGAACAAAGAAGGCGATTGGTTGAACCAACGCTCTGAAGAGTTCGAGATGTGGCCAGTTATTGGTGAAAAGAAAGGGAATTCAACGCGGATTTTCACAACATTTTCTGCGGGGCTGAAAACTGGGCGTGATTCCTGGGCATATGCTCAGACTGAAAAGCAATTAACCGAGCAGTTGGGGCTGCTTACGGATACATATACAAAAGCAATCGAGGGGCTCCAGCACTGGCTAGAAGACCAAGGTATAACCAAGGCTAAAGAAGCTGATGTGACGAATTTCTTAAAGGAAAATCCAAAATTCGCTGATACCGAAAACATTTCTTGGAATCGAACCCTTAAGAACTTCGCGGCTAAAAGCACAGAAATTATTGTTAGCCCGACTAGATTCTATCCTTCGTTGTATCGTCCATTCACCAAGCAACATGTCTATTTTGAGCAAAAGCTCAATGATATGACTTACCAACTCTCTTCGATATTTCCCACGTCTATTACCCGAAACATCGGTTTTGTTGCTGTTGGTGCTGGCGAAACAGTGGGGGCTTCAATCTTGGCGACCGATTTACTACCTGATTTGCACGCAATTGCTACCTCTCAGTTCTTCCCCCGATTCACTTGGATCTCAGTTGATGGTGAGGACGGTGGTCTGTTTGGTGAGGGGAACGTCGTCAAGCAGGGCGAAGCCAGTGTCTATGGTCAGGTCGGTGAGGTTGTTGATGGGTATGTGCGGGTAGACAACATCACGGATGAGATTAAGCAGATTTACCGGGATGCGTTGGGCGGTGATGTCTCGGGCGATGACATCTTCCACTTTGTGTATGGAAAGCTGCATGATCCGGGTTATCGCACGCAGTATGCGGCGGATTTGAAGAAGATGCTGCCGCATATTGAAACGCCAAGCTCGCGTGCGGAGTTCGATAAGTTTGTTGCGGCGGGTAAGGAACTCATGGCGTTGCACGTGGGTTATGAGTCCGTGGAACCGTGGCCGCTGGATGTTCAGGTTAAGGGTGATGAGTTCAACCGTGAAACGTGGCGCGTGCAGAAGATGAAGTGGGCCAAGCGCAAGGATCCGGAAACGGGCAAGAACGTCAATGATGTGACGAAGCTGATCTACAACAAGCAGGTGACCATTTCCGGTATTCCGGAGGAAGCGGATCAGTACATGCTGGGATCACGCTCAGCGGTGGCGTGGTTGATTGACCGGTACCAGGTGAAAAAGGACAAGGCTTCCGGAATTGTGAATGACCCGAATGATTGGGCCGATGAGGTGGGCAACCCGCGCTATATCGTCGATTTGATTGGCAAGGTCACGCGCGTGGCGATAGAAACCGTGCGAATTGTTGATGGGCTCGATTCTGGCGAAAAGGATTAGATTCTCCTTTTCCTTGAAGCTCCTCACTCCCCTCAGTAGACTTACGGTAACGTAACTTAGCTTTGGTGGGAGAAAGAAGTATCGCTGTGGCTCAGATACATGCTGAAGGAACAAAAGAGGCGGGGGAGCATTCCTTGAAAGAAGGCTTGGTGCAGCGCACCTATTGGATGGCGGATCGCGGCGAGCGGCCGCTGACCCGTGGCTGGGGACATGCGTTGGCGGCGTTGCTCTCTGTCATTGCTTCTACCGTGCTCATTACGTATGCGTGGATGACGCTGCACTGGTGGCAGGGTCTGGGCGTGACCGTTTATGGCTTAGGGTTGGTGGGGCTTTTTGGCGTCTCGGCGCTGTACCACCGCTACCCGTGGGCTAGTCCCCGGGCGGTGCAGTGGTGGCGGCGAGCTGACCACGCCACGATTGCGGTATTCATTGCCGCCACATACACCCCGTTGTGTTTGATTGCGTTATCCCCAGCGCAAGCCGCATGGATGCTGGCGATTGCGTGGGCAGGCGCTATCTTGGGCGTGATTTTGAACCTGGTGTGGATTGAACACCCGCGGTGGCTCGATGTTGTGGTGTACCTGGCGTTGGGCTGGTTGGTGCTGCCGCTGCTGCCCACGCTATGGAGCGATGCCGGTGCAGCAGTGGTTTGGCTGCTACTGGCCGGCGGCGTGGTCTACTCCGTAGGTGCGCTGGTCTATGGCTTTAAGTGGCCTGGGCGCAATGCGCGCTACTACGGCTACCACGAGCACTTCCACACCGCGACCATTGCGGCGGCAGTGGTCCACCTCGTGGCGGTATGGCAAGTGGTCGTTGGCGCTGCCTAATCCGCAATTGTCCTGTTATTGAACTGGGCGGCATGAGCCAGGATGATCAATCCTTGCTGCAAACCCGTCTGGTTAACGATCAGCGAGAATCCGGAAAGTCTCCCACCAGTCCTGTTCGATTGCCTTGGCCTGTGGTGTGGCTAAAACTTCATCCACATCCCCGTCGAGGTCAACATTAGGCAAAAGAACTTCTGCTGGTTGTAGCGGAGGTCGCGGGGTGGGAGTGCCAGAGATCATCGCCTGGGAGAACTCTTGGAGGACCTCGTTCCAGGCAAGGCCATGACTCAAGTCAGAAAGCTTAGTTGATTCAACTCCGCCGTAAAACGCGATGATGCTATCTACTACCTCGCGTTCGTATGGGCTGAGATTTTCGGACTGGCCACCGAGAACATAGGGGACTGGCCAGGGTTTTTCAGCCCCGCTACCTGCCAGGTTTGAGCGCGCAGTTCGCGGGAAACAGGGCCGTGCCGCCACGCTTGAAACTTGGTTGGCCCGTCCACGCCAGATGCCAGCCTTGGGAGAAGTAGCACAGCTTGTACAGCTTGAGCTTGTCCACGTTGGGAATGCGCTCAGTGATGTACTGTCCAACGTCGAAAATGTCTGCCATGCTCTCCTCCTTTCAGTGTCGCGCTAAAGTATACGGCCTTATCCTGCAGGAGAAAAGAGCTTCTGTGCATCCGTTTCCGTGGCAACCGCGGCTGCGAGCAGCATGCGGGATTGGGGTGCGCGGAGATTGCCGGAGGGGATGACGCCGGCATCGGCAAGCGTGGCACCGCCACCGGCGCCGCCGTAGATACCCTCGACGGGTCCGTGATCCACGCGGGTAGTGAGCACGACGGGAACGGACTTGGCGGCTTCCATGGCCGCATTAGCCAGATCGGGGCCGATATTTCCTGAACCCATGCCCTCAATCACGATGGCCTGTGCGCCCTTGGCCAAGGATTGCTCAATGAGATCCGCTGGGGCGCCGGGGTAGGCGGCGATGATGTCCACGCGGACATCGCCAAGCGGAGCGTACTTCAGCGGCTCGGGGCGTTCTGGGAATTTCTCCTGGCTATTGGTAGCAAAGCCATCGGCCTTTTCCGTATCAGATTTAAACGCGCCGCGGGCGGGGATCACCTTGCCGCCAAAGGCGATGAATGCGCCATGGCCAGCATAGTCCGAGTTGGTGACGGTCTCTACCGTGGTAGCGAGGTTTTCTGGGCCGTCTGGATCGTCGTCATCGAACGGTCGCATTGCACCGGTGAGTACGACGGGCTTATCGCTGTCGTGGAAAGTATCGAGCGCAATGGCGGTCTCTTCCATGGAATCGGTGCCGTGGGTGACGATGACGCCATCGACGTCATCGCGCTCTAGCTGCTCCTGTACGGCGGTGATGATTTTATCGGTATCGGCCAAGGTCATCGCAGAAGAATCCAGGTTGGCAATGTCTTTGACCTCAAGCTCCAGCTTGTCTTTGTCGAACTCGGAGTACAGCGGGTCCACCAAATCAGAGCCCTTTACGGTGGGCACCACCGCGCCCTTGTCATCGTGAGTGCTGGCGATGGTGCCGCCGGTAGAAAGCACCACCACATGCCCCTCGATTTCGGAGCGCTGCTTGGCGTGGGAGCCGCTCGACTTGGCGGAAGTGGTGGAAGAGCTTGTGGCGGAGCTGCTGGCGCTACTGGAGCTGGTAGCGGAGCTAGAACTCGATGCCGTGGAAGATGCTTCTGAGGTCTTTTCCGCGGAAGTAGAAGAGGAGGTAGCCGTCGGCGTAGCCGAGGCCTCATTATTATCCTCCTGGTTGGCCGGGTTCTGGCAGGAGGCCAGCAGCACTGCGGAGGCAATTAATGCGGCGGAGTACTGCACCCTGCGGCGCAGGCGTGGGTTAGACATATCAACTCATTTCTCTAGCGTGGTTTCTGTAACCAATTTAATACCACGCTAGGGCAGAACCGCCGCGTACAAGAAAATGTGCTAACAATTTAATCCACGTGTTGGTAGTGCGGTGCCACGATGAGCGGCTTCGGGGAATACTCGCCGCGCAGCTCGCGCAAGATATTGGCGTGCTCAGCCAGGCGGATATCTTCTTCCGTCTGTGGGGTAAAGGTGCGCGCGGTCAGCGGCTGCCCGTCGCGGTCCAAGGCAATATAGGCCACGGTGGCGTGGATGGCTGTTTTGAGGTTATCGCGGCCGCCGCGGGGATCGCCGGCGCGGACGTGGATGGACATCTGCATGGAGCGGCGGTCCGTGCGCATCATGCGGGCATCGACCTCAATGAGATCGCCTATGGAAATGGGCTTATAAAAGCGGATGCCACCGGCATAGACGGCCACGGTACGCTCGCCGGACCACTCCATGGTGCAGGCGGTGCCGGCCTCATCGATCCACTGCATCGCGGTGCCGCCGTGCACCTTGCCGCCCCAGTTGACGTCGGTGGGCTTGGCTAAAAAGCGGTTGACCATGCGTGGGGCATCGGAAGGCCCATCGTAGCTCTGTTTATCCATCTCCAGCTCGATGGCCTTGCGCAGCTCGATGCGGGATTCCGCCGCCTCGGCCACGCGCAAGTGTTCATCGGTATCCGGCACGAAGGTGGGCACCGGGGTGGTCTTATCGCTTTCGGGATCCTTGGCCACGAAGATGACCAGGCAATCGCAGGCGCGGGTGAAAATACCCTCGCGGGGATCGGCAGACAGCACCTCGTTGATGATGTGCATGGAAGACCGGCCGGTCATTGCGATGCGTGAGCGCACCTCCACGATGTGCCCGGAGGGAATGGGGCGGGTGAAGTGGATATGGCCCACATAGGCGGTCACGCAGTACTGGCCGGACCACTGCACGGCGCAGGCGTAGGCGGCCTTGTCGATCCACTCCAGCACGCGCCCACCATTGATGCCGGGGGCGCCGGCCATGGTGACATCGGTTGGCGATGCCATAAAGCGCAGCGTCAGGGTAGGGGACTTCTGGGTTTCCGCAGCAGCGTCAGTAGGTGACATAAACAATAAGATAACAGTAGCTATGCTGTGGCTATGCCTAAACCCGTAGATCCCGCCGCCACGCGCGCGGCAGTCATCGCCATCAAGGATTGGATTCAGGACCCGGACGGGCAACAAAAGCCAGGCAGGGCCCTGCTTGCCGATGCCGTCCGTCGCACCGCCCGCACCCTCGAAGCCGACGCGCCGGGGCACTCGGTGGAGCTGCGCGTACCCCCATTTGTTGCGGTGCAATGCATTGAAGGCCCTCGTCATACGCGCGGCACCCCACCCAATGTGGTGGAAATGGATGCGGAGACTTGGCTGCGTTTGGCCACCGGTGTCACGGACTGGGACGAGGTCAAAAACACAGGTCGCATCGATGCTTCCGGGTCGCGTTCAGGGGAGATTGCGCAGTGGTTGCCCATCATTCCGTTAGTTTTCGACGGCCCAACGCGCTAATATAAACGCCGTGGTAGAAGTACATACTCCTAGTATCACTGACCTTGACGATCGTAACGAGGAGGAACCCCGCGAAGAGTGTGGCGTCTTTGGCGTCTGGGCTCCCGGGGAGGAAGTCTCCAAACTTACCTACTTTGGCCTTTTTGCTCTCCAGCACCGCGGCCAAGAAGCCGCCGGCATTGCGGTGGGCGATGATGACCGCATCGTCGTCTTTAAAGACATGGGCCTGGTGGCCAATATTTTCGATGAATCGACCCTTTCTGCCTTAACCGGCAACGTGGCGGTGGGCCACACGCGCTATTCCACGGCCGGCGGCAAGGAATGGTCCAATGTGCAGCCAATGTTTTCCACTTCCTCGACGGGCGTGGACATTGCCTTGGGTCACAACGGCAACCTAGTCAATTACCTCGAGCTGCGCGCAGAGGCCGTCGAGCGCGGCCTGATTAAGCCGCACGAGGAATCGGTTTCTGACTCGATGTGCCTGTCTATGCTGCTTGCCGATGGCGTCAATGACACCACCTCCGTCTTCGACTCCGCCCGCAAGCTCCTGCCGCGGGTGAAGGGCGCATTCTGCTTGACCTTTACCGATGGCCACACCATGTACGCCGCCCGCGACCCGCAGGGCGTGCGCCCGCTGGTGCTGGGCCGGCTGGCCAAGGGCTGGGTCGTTGCCTCTGAAACCTGCGCGCTGGATATCTGCGGCGCGCAATTTATTCGCGAGATCGAGCCGGGCGAGCTCGTCGCCATTGATGAGGCCGGCATCCGCTCTGAAAACTTCGCACCCGTTAAGCGCAGCGGCTGCGTTTTCGAGTACGTGTACTTGGCCCGCCCGGATAGCGATATCAAGGGGCGCTCCGTCAACGCCTCCCGCGTGGAGATCGGCCGCCGCCTGGCCCGCGAATACCCGGTTGAGGATGCAGACCTGGTCATCCCCGTACCGGAATCCGGCAACCCGGCCGCGGTGGGCTACGCCCGCGAATCCGGCATCACCTTCGCCCACGGCTTGGTGAAAAACGCGTATGTGGGCCGCACCTTTATTCAGCCCACGCAGACCCTGCGCCAGCTGGGCATCCGGTTAAAGCTCAACCCGTTGCGCGAGGTCATCGATGGTAAGAAGCTCGTCGTGGTGGATGATTCCATCGTGCGCGGCAATACCCAGCACGCGCTCATCCGCATGTTGCGCGAGGCTGGCGCCGCCGAGGTCCACGTGCGCATCGCCTCCCCGCCGGTAAAGTGGCCGTGTTTTTATGGCATCGACTTTGCCTCGCCCGGCGAGCTCATTGCCAACGCCAGCCCGTCCGATGATCCGGACGAGATTTGCTCCACCATCTGTGAGACCATCGGCGCTGACTCTTTGGGGTTTGTCTCCATCGATGAAATGGTCGCCGCCACCGAGCAGCCCCGCTCTGAGCTGTGCACCGCCTGCTTCTCCGGCGAATACCCCCTTGGCCTTCCCGCCGGAAACCCCAATGCCGATGCCGTGCGCACCCTGCTCGGAACCCACTAAAACTTTCTAAGGACTTCTACAAACATGAGTGACAACACCTACGCCGCAGCCGGCGTCAATATCGAAGAGGGCGACCGCGCGGTCAGCCTATTTGCCCCACACGCCAAGCGCGCCACCCGCCCGGAGGTCATGGGCGGCCTCGGCGGTTTTGCGGGGCTATTCAAACTGGGCGATTACAAGGAGCCCATCCTCGCCGCCGGCTCCGATGGCGTGGGCACCAAGCTGGCCGTGGCACAGGCCATGGATAAGCACGACACCATCGGCATCGATCTGGTGGCCATGTGCGTCGATGACCTAGTCGTCTGCGGCGCCGAGCCGCTATTCCTGCAGGATTACATCGCCGTGGGCAAGGTCGTGCCGGAAAAGGTAGCCGAGGTAGTCAAGGGCATTGCAGAGGGCTGCGTGCAGGCAGGTGCTGCGCTGCTTGGCGGAGAGACCGCCGAACACCCAGGCATGATGGGGGAGAATGAATACGATGTCTCCGCCACCGCCGTCGGCGTGGTTGAGGCTGATGGCGTGCTGGGCCCAGACAATGTGCGTGAGGGCGATGTGCTCATCGCCATGGGCTCGTCCGGGCTGCACTCCAATGGCTATTCGCTCGCGCGCCACGTCCTGCTGGAGCAGGCAGGCATGCCGCTAGATGGTTATGTGGAAGAGCTCGGCCGCCCGCTAGGCGAGGAGCTCTTGGAACCCACCCGCATCTACGCCAAGGAATGCTTGGCGCTGGCGCAGGAATGCTCCGTATCCACCTTCTGCCACGTCACGGGCGGCGGGCTGGCCGGCAACCTGGAGCGCGTCATCCCAGAGGGATTGAGCGCCGAGGTTAACCGCTCCACGTGGAATCCGGGCCAAATCTTTAAGCTCATTTCTTCCATGGGCAAGGTTGAGCTGGCAGAGATGGAAAAGACCTTCAACATGGGCGTGGGCATGATTGCCGTGGTCAACCCGGAGGACCGCGACCGCGCGCTGGCCATGCTTACCGCCCGCCACATCGATGCGTGGGAGCTGGGCAGCGTCCGCGAAGCAGACGGCGAAGAACCGCGCGTTATCATGCACGGCGAACATTCCACCTTCTAGGTACAAGAGGAAGGCCTTAGGTTAAAACCTAAGGCCTTTTGTGGATTTATCCGGCGAGCGGAAGATTAGCGCTCGTCGTCGTTGTCCTCATCCCATTCGTCGACATACTCGGCGTAGGGATCATCCTCTTCGTAGTCGTGGGAGTCACCCTCCTGCTGAGCAGCGAGTTCCCGCTGAAGGGACTCGATATCCATCTCGGGTGAGTTGTACTTGAGCTGGCGTGCAACTTTGGTCTGCTTTGCCTTAGCGCGTCCGCGTCCCATGTGCATGACCCCCTTGGGCTAGTAGGGCGCTCCAGGGATTCTTGGGCGCCCCATCGGCTTGTCAATTGTGTATCTTCCTGTAAGACACAATAGCGCGTGTGACGAAAAAATTCCGCACCGGCCCCCCGATGAGTGGAAAATCTACCGCCCGCGCAGCCGGTTTACCGCCTCGCGCCCGGCCTTAGGGCCCTCATCTTCGGGGATGGAGGAGGCATCAATGGACGCCGCGGTATCGCCGATATTCAATATGCCTGCATCCAGCGCAGAACGCTTGACCAAGCCTAAGGCGATGGGGCCGAAATCGCAGTCATCCACGATGGTGCCGATGCGACCTACCTTACGTCCATTGAACGTAATGTCATCGCCCACATTTGGCCTCTCCGGCGCGGATCCATCCAAGTGGAGTTGCACCAAGAGGCGGGGAGAGCGGCCTAAGTTTTCCACGCGGGCGACGGTTTCCTGGCCGCGGTAGCAGCCCTTATTCAGGTGCACGTGGGCGGGGTTGGCATCGCTGCGGCTAATCCATTGCGGAACCTCGTGCGGGATGGATTTCTTATCCAAGTCTGCGGCGAGCTCTGGTTCGCGGGCGCGCACGCGCTCGGCAGTAAAGGCCATGAGCCCAGCCAAGCGCGCGCCCTCTGCCTCTAGGTCAGCCATGGATTCCACCAATTGTTCGCGCGGAATGCCCAGTTCAATGCGCTTGATTCCCGGCCATTGCACCTCGCGGGAAAAGGCCACGGTGGGTGGGATAGGAATATCGGTCTCACCCAGCAAAGTCACGATGGCGATGTCTGCTTCCTCGACCGTGACCTCAGACCAAAAGACCATCTTGGTAAAAAAGTCCTGGGCGGATTCGAACTGAGCGGCGGGCAGATCGAGGTAGAAGTCCTCGCCCTCGCGGGTGATATCCATGTGGTGCAAAATGTGGCCCTGAATATCCAGGTCGAGGGCGCCGGCGGAGAAGCCGGAGGGGGCATCGTCAAGCTTCTGCGAAAGCAGGTTATTAAGAAATCCCGGCGCATCAGCCCCGCTTACACGCAGCACGCGGCGCTGCGAGCGGTCGATGGCGATGGTCCCGGTCTCGGCCGCACGCTGTTCCCCGAGGGGATTGCCATAGTGCCAGGCCACACCTTGGGCATCGAGTACAGTCGCGTCCTGGTGCTCGGCGGCACCGGCGCGTTGAAGAAGTGGCGAAGAATAACTCACATCTACCGATGGTAGGGCATAATCGAGCGTATGAAACCTTCCCCGCGAAAAGAGCCGGTCATCTACGTCGTGGAACCTTTTGGTGGGTCGGTGCGCAAGCATTCGCCCTCCCTGCCGCTGGTCTATGCCGATGATGCCGCCGTGACCCGCGGCGATGGCATCTTTGAATCGCTGTTGGTCCGGGACGGGAAGGCGGCCAACCTCGCCCGCCACGCGCAGCGCTTCCGCGATTCGGCGCGGGCGCTCGACCTGCCGGAGCCGCCGATGAATAAGTGGGAAGAGGCGACCCGGCTGGCGATTGCGGATTATTGCGGCGCCGATACCGAGCTTGCCGATGCCAAATGCACCTGGACCTATACCCGCGGCCGGGCCTCGACAGGCGTGCCTACCGCGTGGGTGACGGTGCAGCCGCTTGGCGATGTCCCGCTGCGCCAACGCTCCACCGGCGTCACCGTCATGACGAGCCCGCGCCTGTGGCACGTGGCCGAAGAGCTACCGGCCAAGACGCTCAACTACGCCGCGACGATGGCGATGCTGCGCATGGCCAAGGACAAGGGCTATGACGATCTCATCCTAACGGATCCAGATACCGGCGAAATCTTAGAGGGAGCTACCTCCACCGTGGTGGCGGTGCGGGGGAAGAAGCTGCGCACCGCCGTCGGCCGCGGCATTTTGCCCGGCACCACGCAGGCAGCGCTCTTTGACTATGCCCAGGACTGCGGCTACCGCTGCAAGGCCAAGCCGTTGACCGTGGAGTACTTAGAAAAGTCCGATTCGGTGTGGCTGGTCTCGTCCGTGCGCGTGGCGGCGCGGGTGACCAAGCTGAATGAAAAAACGTTAAAAGCCCCGGATAACGAGGAAGAAATCCGGGGGCTTATCGATGCCGCGCTAGGGGCTTAGTTAGCTTTAGCCGGCGATGCGGGTGAGCTCGGCGGACATGTAGGGGCGCATCTCACCATCGACCATGCGCTCATCTACCCAACCCAGGTTGTTATTGGGCATGAGGCCGTACATGCGCTTGCCGGGGCCGAGGTTCTTCGGGCCGGTCTCCGTGACCATGGTGGAGGCGGATTCGAGCTGCCAAGCGCGCTCGTTGAAGGGCTCGCCGTAGAAGATTTCCACGATGCCGGTGGAAGAGGTGTAGGTGACCTCGATTTCATCCTTGGCGGAGATGCGCCAGAAACCGGTCTCGCGGGTAGATGGGCCTTGTGGCTTGCCCTCAGTATCGATCTTCCAGGTGCGCGAGCTAAAGGTCAGGTAATTTTCGCCGTCGTGGGCAACGACTAACTGCTGGCCAAAGGTGTATTCGCTGCCATCGGTGTCGTGGGCCTGTCCCTCGCCCTGCCAGACGCCAACGAGGGGAAGGAGGCCTAGCAGGCCATCGTGCAGCGACGGGCCCTGGCGCAGATTGGCGGTATCTGCGGGAACGGGGACATCGCCAAGCTCGATGGCGGGGATATTGTGGCTGGCCGCATCCTTCCACTGCTCGGCGGCCTGGTTGACCGCATCATTGCCATTGAGGGCGCCGGAGGTGTTTTCCGGGTGGGATGCGGCGGCGGTTTCGACGTTCGGAGTATTGGTATTCTCGTTATTTTCGCTCATGGGCGTCCAGCCTAGTCGTGCTGGGGCTGCTTTAACTACTAGACTGGTTTGTTGTGCATGCGCTGATGATTTCCAACCCCAATTCGACCTCGCAATCCAACGGGCTCTTTCGCCAAATCGTGCCCACCCTGCGGGCTGTAGAAGGCATGCACCTGTTGGTGAAATTCACCCATTACCCAGGGCATGCAGAAGACATCGTCCGGGGGCTTACCAGGGATGATTATGATGTCATCATTGCCGTGGGCGGCGATGGCACCGTCAATGAGATTGTCAATGGCCTGCTGGGGCCAGCCGGTGAGGATCTCCCCAGCCCTGACGAGGTACCGGCGCTAGCCGTCATTCCCACCGGGTCCGCGAACGTCTTTGTCCGCGCCCTCGGCTTTCCCAATACGCCGGTCGAGGCCACCCACGTCTTGGCCCGCATGCTAGAGCGCGATCTGCGCCGCACCATTTACCTGGGCACCTGGAACGAACGCTGGTTTGCCGTCAACGCCGGTTTTGGCATGGACGCGGACGTCCTCGCACGCGTGGACCGCGCCCGCGAACAAGGCTTTTCCGCCACCCCGCTGCGCTACCTCAACGTGGCTATTCGGGCTTGGCTGCGCGCGCGCCGCAACCCGCCGCAGATCACGGTGTACGCAGAATCCCGTTTGGGGCAGACGCTCCATAAGAAGGACTTCCCACTCTTATTTACCTCTAATACCAACCCCTGGACTTTCTTGGGCCCCTTGCCGGTGGTGACCAACCCGCGCAATTCCTTCGATGAGGGCCTAGCCCTTTTTGGGCTGGAGAAGCTCAGCGGCGTGCGTGGGGTCATTGGCCTGCTGCACCTCTTTGGTGCCGATAAGCACGGCTGGCTCAAACGCCTGGTGAAGGAAAAGACCTTGGGCTTTGATGATGCCAAGCGCGTCGAGCTCGATTGCCATACCCCGCAGCGCTTCCAGGCCGATGGCGAATCCGAGGGGACCTTCCGCCATGTCACGCTGACCTCTGTGGCCGATGCCATTGAGGTCTACGCGCCGCAAGACAGGCGGCAGGTGGCCCAGCGCTCCGTGCAGGAAGTGCTGCGGGACTTTATTCGCCTTCGTTAGGATTCGTCCTCATCTGGGGCAGGACCTACCTTATTGGCGGTATCGGCCGCCTTCTTTTCGGCCTCTTCCACGGCCCGTTGCTCCGAACCCTCGATTTCCAGCGGGGAAAGCTGGGCCATCTGGACCTTGATATTGCGGCGCTGGACCTCAAAGTAAATGGTGCCGCCCTGCAGCCTTACCATCGTGGCCTGCGCCGGCAGGGGGAGCTCGCGCGTATCGAAGTTGAGGGAAAACGCCTCCTTGAGGCGCGGATCATCGGTGCCGTAGACCTCCATGCGAAACTCCGGGCCCACTAGCCGCAGCGTGACCATGGCGGTGGATTTTTCCTTATCGCCGGGCAGGGTGCCGGTAAGCTCCGCCTCGGCAGAAACGCCGCCGGAGGGAGAAATATCATCCGGGTTGGCAATGGAGAGATCGGTAATGCCCAAAAGGCGTCCCAGCGCAACGCCGTCCAGGGAGATCCCGCGCGAATACGTGGATACTGGTGCGCCTTCAATATCGCCGTTTACTACCTGCTCAGGGGTAACGGTGATATCGCGCAGCACGGTCGAGGCATTGACCATGCCCAGCTTGGGAACCTCCACGTCGAGGGCCTTGACCTGCAAATAGGGGATTTCTTTAGAGCCTGCCGCCAACAGGTACGGGGTGCCGCCGATATACACCTGAGGGGAGTTTTCCAGCCGGGAGTTCTCCTTTACCTCCTGGGCAATCTTGTGCTCAGAATGCATGGCCACGCAGGCATCGGCCACCCATCCAGCAAAGACCACGCCCACCAGGATGAGGACGTGCACAATGCGCCGGTCGACTTTGACTACACTCACACCTTCAAATTTAGCCTACGTATCATGGACACCATGAATATCACCGAAGAAAACCTCCCCGCCTCCCCAGAGTTGGCGGGCACCCTGGAAGAACTAGCAGCGCACGCGGAAAAGGCCGATGGCATCGCCCCGCTTTCAGAGCAATTCCTCAACGGCCTGCGCGATGAGCGCTTGCACCACAAGCACTTGGTGGCCTGGTTGGACGGCGCCCCTATTGGCGTATCGAGCCGCGAGGATTCCACCGCGGAGCTTTTTATCGCCCCAGACTATCGCGGTAAAGGCTATGGCACCGCGCTTTACGATGCCACTGCTAACGCCACCACTAACCTCGAGACTTGGGCACATGGCAATGGCAAGCCGGCCCAGGCCCTGGCTAACTCCCGCGACCTGAATGTCACCCGCACCCTTGTGGTCATGGGTATCGATGGCGCGGATCTGGAGAGCGCGGCACAAGTGGGCGAGTTACCGCTGCAGGCCGCCAATTACAGCGAGGCAGTGGACAAGTGGGGTAAGGACACCGTGGAACAGGAGTGGCTGCGTGTTAATAACGAGGCCTTTTCTTGGCACCCAGAGCAAGGCGGCTGGGATTTAGAGCGCCTGCACCGCGGCATGGAGGCCGAGTGGTTCGATCCTCAAGATGTCTTGTTCTTCTGGGATGAGAAAGAGCAGGGGCACCCGACCCTTGCCGGATTCCACTGGACAAAGTGGCACGACGAGGAAGATCCCGGTTTTGGTGAGGTCTACGTGGTGGGCCTTGCAGAGGCGTACCGTGGCCAAAAATTAGGCGGACCATTGCTGCAGATTGGCCTGCGCCGCATGGTAGAAAAGGGGGCTCAGCGGGTCATTTTGTACGTGGAAGCGGACAATGAACCGGCGCTCAAGGCCTACAAGCGTCTAGGCTTTTCCGTTGATGAAGAGCATGTCGTCTGGGGTTAGTGTGATTAAGGGCATGTCACCTTTCTAGCTTGTTCATTAATTGTTTACCTCACGGCACCCTGCTGGTTAATTCCTCCGGTTAGCTTTACTGATTGTGAGAAAGCCGCACCTGCGCACCTGCACCCCGCTCCCGAAAAGCGGACGTGGGATGTAGGTTCCCCTTTTATGGGGATGCGGTTTCCTCGGACAATCAATCTCTGATCTGCACCGGAAAGGGTTTTCCCGTGATTCGCAACTTCAAGCGCTCTGCCGCTATCTTCGGCCTCGTGGCCGCTACCTCTACCGCTCTCGTAGCTTGTTCTGAGGACACCTCCTCTGACTCCTCGGGTTCCTCCGACGGCAGCGGCGTCGCTGGCGAGCTCGTTGGTGAGGGCGCGTCCTCCCAGCAGAACGCAATGTCCTACTTCGGCACCGCCTTCGCAGGGGACAACCCAGACGCAAACCTGTCCTACACCGCTTCCGGTTCCGGTAAGGGTGTTGAGGCTTTCATCAACGGCCAGGCAGATTTCGCTGGTTCTGACTCCCCGTTGAAGGAAGACGACGGCCAAATTGAGGCCGCCAAGGAGCGTTGCGATGGCAACGACGCATGGCACCTGCCTTCCACCATCGGCCCGGTTGCCATTGCTTATAACCTGGGTAACCAGGAGATCAACCTCTCCACCGATACCCTTGCCAAGATCTTCAAGGGCGAGATCAAGAAGTGGAACGACGAGGCCATCGCCGCTGATAACGAAGGCGCAGACCTGCCGGACACCGACATCCACGTCATCTTCCGCTCTGACGAGTCCGGTACCTCCGATAACTTCCAGAAGTTCCTCAACGCCTCCACTGGTAACTGGGACGGCGAAGGCAAGCAGTTCCCTGACGCTGTAGGTGAGGGCGCAAACGGCTCCGCCGGTGTTGCTGACCAGGTAGCAAACATCGAGGGTGCTATCACCTACGTTGAGGCCGGCTTTGCTGACCAGAAGGAAGCTGACGGTGTCAAGAAGGCCAATATCGACTTTGGCAACGGCCCAGTTGAGCTGAATGACGATACCGTCAACAAGGCACTGGAGAACCTGGAGTTCAAGGACACCGCTTCTGAGAATGACATGGTCGTTGACTCCAAGGCTCTCTTCGCTTCCGATGCTGAGGGTGCATACCCGCTCATCTTGACCACCTACAACATCGTCTGCTCCGCCGGCTACGATGACGAGACCGCTGAACTGGTCAAGGGATTCTTCACCAACGTCTTGGACCACCAGGATGACCAGTTGGCAGAGCAGGGCTTCATCCCGGTTAAGGGCGACCACCTTGACCGCCTGAAGAGCGCTGTTGACGCACTGCAGTAACGCGTAAACTCCGCTTTACCTCGAGAAATAACATTCCGCCCGCCCCCACTGCCGCCCTCGAGACGCGCTTTGGGGGCGCAGGCATGTACATCGTATGTCCCTTTGTTCCACTTCAAATAAGGATTAGTACGTCTCATGGCAGACAATAATCTCACCCAGGCATCGACCTCGGAGGCCCTTCCTGTCTCTGGCGCCGAACAGCCTCATACCCGTGGCGATAATGAGACTGACTTGGCTACCTCCAGCTCCGGTAGCTCCGTCAAGCGCCCCGGTGACCGCATTTTCGAATTCCTCTCCACGGCCTCTGCCACGCTGATTACCGTGATGATCGCGGCGATTGCCGCCTTCCTCATCTGGCGTGCCGTTCCTGCGCTCAGCGTGAACGAGAATGGACTATTGGGCTTTTTCACCCACGGTGAACGCTGGGAGACCACCGATACTTCCGCGATGAAGTTCGGTATCCCGACCATGTTCGGCACTACTGTCCTCATCTCGGTCTTCGCCCTGCTTCTGGCCATGCCAGTCGCACTTGCGATTGCCATCTTCTTGTCCAACTACGCCCCAGCCCGCTTAGTTAAGCCGCTGGGTTTCTTGGTGGACATGCTGGCCGCAGTGCCGTCCATCGTCTACGGCCTATGGGGTTGGCAGGTCCTCGGACCGGCCCTGTCCGGCTTCTACACATGGTTGGAATCCTGGGCCGGCGGGTTCTTCCTGTTTACCCAATACGATAATTCGCCCGCCTTTGCTACCGGCCGCAACCTCTTTACCGGTGGCATCGTGCTAGCCGTGATGATTCTGCCGATCATCGCCGCTACCGCCCGCGAGGTATTCGTGCAAACCCCTCCGGGCCAGATCGAGTCCGCCTTGGCGCTGGGCGCTACGCGCTGGGAAGTCATCCGCATGACCGTCCTACCATTCGGCATGTCCGGCTACGTCGCCGGCTCCATGCTGGGCTTGGGCCGCGCTCTGGGTGAGACCATGGCGCTGTACATGGTGGTCTCGCCGCTGGTGGACTTCCGCTTCTCGCTTTTCGATGGCGGTACCACCTTCGCTACCGCCATCGCCCTCGCCGCGGCCGAGTTCGGTAACGAGACGCGCGCCGGTGCCTATATCGCCGCCGGTTTGATGCTGTTCTTGCTGACGTTTGTGGTCAACGCCATTGCCCGCGCCATCGTGAAGAGCAAGTAAGGAAGGACAACAATGACTACTACGACAAATAACAAGCCCGCCTCCGCTGGCGGGGCAACCTTCCTGGAAATCTCCGGTTCCCGCAAGGCGGCCAATAGCATTGCCACCGTCGTTGTATGGGGCGCTATGGCCTTAGCGATGGTCCCTTTGATCTGGGTACTGTGGGAGCTCATCTCTCGCGGTAGCGGCGTGATTTTCTCCGCTGACTGGTGGACGCTGTCCCAGCGCGGCGTGATGAATAGTGCCGAAGGCGGCGGTGCCGCACACGCCATCGTCGGTACCTTCGTGCAAACCGCCCTGGCTTCGATCCTGTCCATCCCGATCGGTATCTTTACCGCCATCTACTTGGTGGAATACTCCAAGGGTGGCTGGCTCGGCCGCACCACTACCTTCATGGTGGACATCCTGTCCGGCGTGCCTTCCATCGTGGCAGCGCTGTTCATTTTCGCCATGTGGATCACACTCTTCGGCTTTGGCCGTTCCGGCTTGGCCGTCGCCCTGTCCTTGGTCCTGTTGATGATCCCCATCGTGGTGCGCAATACCGAAGAGATGCTGCGCGTGGTCCCCATGGATCTCCGCGAGGCTTCCTATGCCCTTGGCGTGCCCAAGTGGAAGACCATCGCACGAATTGTGCTGCCGACGGCCCTATCCGGCATCGTGACCGGCATCATGCTGGCCATTGCCCGCGTGATGGGTGAATCCTCCCCAGTTCTGGTCTTGGTTGGTTCCTCCTCGGTCATCAACTGGGACGCGTTTAAGGGCTCGCAGTCTTCTCTGCCGCTGATGATGCTTGATATGTACAAGGCCGGCGCGCAGCCCGCCGTGCTGGATAAGCTGTGGGGCGCAGCGCTGACGCTGGTTATCCTCATCGCCATCCTCAATATTGCGGCGCGAGTAATTTCCGCGAAGTTCTCGGTCAAGAAATAGCCGCACACGATTCCGCCACTTATACACCCCCTCTAGAGGAGAAACCTCCACAATGTCTAAGCTCGAGCTCAATGACGTCGATATTTTCTACGGTGATTTCCACGCCGTACAGAACGTAAATATGCAGATCCCGGCACAAGCCGTGACCGCCTTCATCGGCCCGTCCGGCTGCGGTAAATCCACCGTGCTGCGCACCCTAAACCGCATGCACGAGGTCATCCCTGGCGCATCCGTCAAGGGCGAGATCCTGCTCGATGGCACCAATATCTACGGTCCCAAGGTCGACCCAGTTTCCGTGCGCAATACCATCGGCATGGTCTTCCAGAAGGCCAACCCATTTCCCACCATGTCCATCGAAGACAACGTCGTTGCCGGTCTGAAGCTGTCTGGTGAGAAGAATAAAAAGAAGCTCAAGGAAGTAGCCGAACAGTCCCTGCGCGGCGCTAACCTCTGGGACGAGGTCAAGGACCGCCTGGATAAGCCGGGCGGCGGCCTCTCGGGTGGTCAGCAGCAGCGCCTGTGCATCGCCCGCGCGATTGCCGTGGAACCAGAAGTCCTGCTGATGGACGAGCCCTGCTCCGCACTGGACCCGATTTCCACCCTGGCCGTGGAGGACCTTATCCACGAGCTGAAGGAAAACTTCACCATCGTCATCGTGACCCACAACATGCAGCAGGCCGCCCGTGTGTCCGATAAGACCGGCTTCTTCTCCCTAGAAGCTACCGGCAAGCCGGGCCACCTAGTGGAGTTCGATGAAACCACCCGCATCTTTGAGAACCCTTCCCAGAAGGAGACCGAAGACTACATCTCTGGCCGCTTCGGCTAAAAGTAGACTCTGATTGTCCGAAAAGGGCGGTACCTCCAGCGCAGGGAGGTACCGCCCTTGTGGCAGTTTTAGCGTTTATTAGCGGCGGAATTGGCGCTCTAACTCGCTCATGCGGGCCTCGAACTCGGCATCCTTCTGGTCCTCTTGGAGCTTCTTTTCAAACTCTTCCGGCAATAGGCCGGTGGCAAAGTAAATGATACGTCCAGCCACGGACACGCAGTGATCCGCGTAGCGCTCGTAGTAGCGGGTAATCTGCGCCGTCTCTACGGCCTCGCGCACCGTTCCGTTCCATTCGCGTTGGGTGAGAATGCGCAGCAGGTGATGGTTAATATCGTCCACCGCATCATCATCAGAACGCAGATTAACGGATAGCTCGGCATCTGGGGTAACTAAAATATCGTGTACCACCGAACCCATTTCCTGGGTTAAGCGGAACATCTCCTCCATGAACCCGAGGTATTCAGCGGGTACAACGGCCTCAGGGTGGCGGCGGCGCGCGGCATCGGCAATGTGCTGGGCCAGCTGACCCATGCGGAAGAGGTCTTCGACAATATAGATGGAAGACACCACCTGGCGCAGATCCTGAGCCATGGGGTTTTCCAACGCCAAAAGCTTTACCGCGCGTTCGGAGCAGCGTGAGCGGATCTCATCGAGTTCCTCGGTAAGGCTGAGCGCCTCCTCCGCGGGTTCCAGTGCGCGATCGAGCAGCGCCTGGGAGGCCTTATCCATGATGGTGCGGACGGTATCGCACATGACGATGAGGTCGTGCGAGAAGTTGTCCAGATGTTCACGGTAGGCAGTACGCATGCAGAAAATGATAGCTCACAAACCGGGTAAATGCTTGCTGAGTCACACCTGCGCGATTTTAGCCGCCGGAGTTATAAATATCGGCGCCGACCGGAACGAATTCATCCTCGGGGTCATCGAGCCAGCCATCGGGAAGCGCGACCTTAGAAGGCGAGCCCTGGCGCCCGCGCGCACCATCGGCATCGGCAGCCAAAGCGTCAGAATCCGCCCAGGGCACCAGCAATTCGCGCAGGCTCTCTAAGGAATCCACCTTGGCCAAGCCGGCGCGCACTTGCCCGCCGACGGGGAAGCCACGCAGGTACCAGCCAATGTGCTTGCGGATGTCCCTGGATGCGTGATCCTCGCCCTCGTGCTGCGCGAGCAGCTCCGCGTGACGCAGGATTACCTGGGTGACCTCGCCCAAGGTGGGCTCGGCGGGGATGGACTCGCCGCGCAAGGCAGCGCCCAGCTCCGCGAAAAGCCACGGCCGGCCCAGGCAGCCGCGGCCCACCTGCACGCCATCGCAGCCGGTGGCCTCCATCATGCGGCGGGCGTCATCGGCGCGGAAAATATCGCCATTGCCCAGCACCGGAACACCGGTATCCGCGAGGTGTTCCTTGAGCCGGGCGATCTCATCCCACCGGGCATCGCCAGAATAGCGCTGCGCGGCCGTGCGGCCGTGCAGGGTCACGGCGGCGGCGCCGGAATCCACGGCGATGCGCCCGGCATCGAGATGCGTATGGTGCTCGTCATCAATGCCCACGCGCATCTTCACGGTAACGGGGATATTCGTGCCCTCGGTGGCCTTGACCGCGGCGGAGACGATATTGCCAAAGAGGCGGCGCTTATAAGGCAGGGCAGAGCCGCCGCCACGCCTGGTCACCTTGGGAACGGGGCAGCCAAAGTTCATGTCGATGTGGTCAGCCAAGTTCTCATCCACGATGATCTTGGCTGCTTTATAGGTGTATTCCGGATCCACCGTATAAATCTGCAGGGAACGCGGATCTTCATCCGGGGCAAAGGTGGTCATGTGCATGGTTTTCTCGTTGCGCTCCACTAGGGCGCGCGCGGTGACCATCTCGCAGACATACAAGCCCGACACCGTTCCAGTGCGGGCCAGCTCCTGTTCCCGGCACAACGTGCGGAAGGCGACGTTGGTTACCCCCGCCATGGGAGCGAGGATGACGGGGGAGGAGAGGTCATAGTTTCCAATGCGCAAATTCACGCCCTAATTGTGCTCGTTAACCGCGGAATTTAGCAACTGAAACGAAGGTGGCGGCCACCGAGGAATCCCATTATTGGGGTGAAAGTCACAAAAGGATGGTGGCGAAAACGTTAATTTTCGCTACTGTGGTCTGTGTAACTAAATTGGGTTGGCCGTAACACCGGTCTACTCGTATATGAAGGAGGATGACAGTTGTCCGATAGAATCGCATACGCCCCGTTTGAGAAGCTCGTAGTTTCTGCAGAGGAGGCTGCGAAGTACGTCAACAATGGTGACCGCGTAGGAATCTCCGGCTTCACCGGTGCAGGTTACCCCAAGGGTTTGCCTACCGCCATTGCAGATAAGGCGAAGGCGCTGCACGAAAAGGGCGAAGAGTTCAAGATTGACCTCTTCTCCGGTGCTTCTACCGCCCCTGACTGTGACGGTGTTTTGGCAGAGGCAGAGGCCATTAACTTCCGCTCCCCGTACAACTCTGACCCGTTGCTGCGTAAGCAGTTCAACGACGGCACTGCGCTCTACCAGGATATTCACCTGTCCCACCTGGGCCAGCAGGTAGAAGAGGGCTTCTACGGTGACTTCCAGGTAGCCATCATCGAGGCCGTACGCATTACTGAGGAAGGCAATATCGTGCCGTCTTCTGCAGTGGGCAATAACCTCGAGTTCGTCGAGGCCGCAGACAAGATCATCATTGAGATCAACGAGTGGCAGTCCGAGAACCTCGAGGGCATGCACGACATCTACCGCATCGACAAGCTACCTAACCGCCAGCCCATCCCGATTAACAAGCCGGGTGACCGCATCGGTACCACCTACATGGAGATCCCCGAGGAGAAGGTCGTTGCAGTGGTCAAGACCAACTCGGCAGACCGCAACGCTCCATTCCGCGAGCCGGACGAGACCTCTGAGAAGATCGCCGCTAACTTCATCGAGTTCTTGGAGGGCGAGGTTGCCGCGGGCCGCCTCGAGTACGACAAGTTCATCATGCAGTCCGGTGTGGGTAACGTGCCGAACGCCGTGATGGCAGGTCTTTTGGACTCCAAGTTCGAAAACATCCAGGCATACACCGAGGTTATCCAGGACGGCATGCTGGACCTTATCGATGCCGGCAAGATGACCATGGCTTCTGCAACCTCCTTCGCACTGTCGCCGGAGTACGCAGAAAAGATGAACGCGGAAGCAGACCGCTACCGCAACCACATCATCCTGCGCCCGCAGCAGATTTCCAACCACCCTGAGGTCATCCGCCGCGTCGGCCTGATTTCTTCCAACGGCATGATCGAGGGAGATATCTACGGCAACATTAACTCCACCAACGTGTCCGGTTCCCGCATCATGAACGGTACCGGTGGCTCTGGTGACTTCACCCGTAACGCGTACATCTCCACCTTCGTGTCCCCGTCCATCGCGAAGGATGGCGCCATCTCCGCTCTGGTTCCGTTCGTGTCCCACACCGACCACACCGAGCACGACACCATGGTCATCATCACCGAATACGGTGTGGCTGACCTGCGTGGCTTGGCTCCAAAGCAGCGCGTAGAGAAGATCATCGCCGTGGCTCACCCGGACTACCGTCCGCTGTTGGAGGAGTACTACGAGCGTGCGAAGGAAAACAAGTTCCAGCACACCCCGCACGACTTGAAGTCCGCCTTCGACTTCCAGGTTAACTTCATGGAAAAGGGTGACATGCGCGGTTAATTTCCACCGCCATGGCAAAGGAGGGCCTCCCGGCTGGGAAGCCCTCCTTCTGCTTTGTCTCGATACTTTCAGATAAGCGGTTAAGGGGTTACACGCCCAATTAGGAGATCTAAAAGTCAACACGCTAATATAGAGCGACGTTGGGCCTTTAGCTCAGTTGGTAGAGCTACGGACTTTTAATCCGCAGGTCGTGGGTTCGATCCCCACAGGGCCCACATCTGTCATGAGTCGCGGCAGGCTGGGCAAGTCAGTTGCGGCATCGTTGACAAACCGGCATCTCAGTTGTTTTCTCTGGGGTGTCGGTTTTTGTGTTTTGGGCTTAGGGGTGGACCCGGCAGTTCCGGGTTAAGGGTCAAAAAAGGGGATGCGGATATTTTTTAGGACTATTCAGAGTAGCAGCTTGCGTCGGCGTTGATTGATGCTTAATCCGCCG